>DATLNN010000098.1:0-2378 GCA_035536695.1 Pyrinomonadaceae bacterium
TATCCAGTACTACTCCGAGTCTGACTTTCCCCTGAACAAGTACGTCAAACTCGATGTCGGCCTGCAGAACCAGAACCGGCCCGGGCGCGTGCGGGCACGCCAAGGCTATTACGTTAAGAACTAGTCGACAGGGACGGGGTCAATCGTGACCTCTCGCAGGGTCTTTCCGGGCACCCTTCGCGGCGCTGCCATCTTTCCCATCTCATGTTTCGTTGGCGCCAGCGTTTCGTCATCCGGTTCAGGTTTGAAAGCGATAGCGCCCATGGTGTATCGCGGCGTGGGGTCGATGACCCGAAAGTTGGGCAACCCGATGCTTATCGGCTTCCTTGAGAATAGGGATACAAAAAGCACTCCGCTGAACAACGTGACAAACAATACTCCGAGAGCACCGGCAAAAGCCCTCAACCGCCCTTTTGCCCTTGCCCAGCCGACTGGACAATCACGGGTGATGACCGTCCCGTCAGCGCGCCTGTAGAACCGCACGCACAGTCGGCCCTCGGCCTTCGTCATCAACGTCTCGGCTTCAAGCCGCGTCATGCCCGAAAGATTGTAAACGTTGAGCTTGCAGTCGCCGCAAAAACGCCGCCTGTCGTTGCCATACATCTCATTCCAATCGGCCGAACAAGGGCTCGCGACCTTAATATTATTCAAAGGATTATCGAATTTAGACATAAGACCTCCGTTCAATGACTGCCAGCGTTTATGCTGTTGGTTGATTGAACGGCGTCGATGATCGTTTCTTGCAGGCAATTCGCGCCGGTTACCTTTGATATGGTGACGGCAGGTCGGTCGACGTGGAATCGCTGGTCGTGGTTCTCGCGGCCGTCGCCTCTAATACTCGTCGATACTTATGTGTGATCGGCCTGCGCCGACCGATGCCGATCGCATTCTTCGAGATTATGAGCGTTGGGGGGAGCTGTTGCCGCTTGAACTCATTCGCCGGGTGCTCGACCTTGTTCAAAATGCCGTAGACTAATTCGGGGTCGTGGCCGGCCGCGATTATTTCGGCTGGCGGCGCCTTTTGTTCAAAATAGAGCTTGAGGATGGGGTCCATCAGCTCATAGGCCGGCAGCGAATCCTGATCGAACTGGTTCGGAGCCAATTCGGCGGATGGCCGTTTGTTGATAATTTTTTCAGGAATTATTTCGCGATTCGCATTTTTATTTATCTGACGCGAAATCTCCCACACCTCCGTCTTCAAGACGTCGCCCAATACTGCCAGCCCGCCATTGGTATCCCCGTAAAGCGTGCAGTAGCCAACAGCCAACTCGCTCTTGTTTCCGGTCGAAAGCAGTAGGCGCCCCTCGGCGTTTGATATGGCCATTAGGATCACACCGCGCAGGCGCGATTGCATGTTTTCCGCCGCCAGGCTTTCGCCACCCTTCGTAGGTTTGTGCAAATTCATCTGCTTGAGCAAAACCTCGAAGGTGTCGGAGATAGGCTCGGTGCGGCTGACGCAGCCCAGATTCCGGATCAGCTTCTCGGAATCCTTTACACTCCCCACGGAGGAGTACGGCGACGGCATCATAACGCAAAGCAGGTTTTCCGGCCCCAGGGCCTCGGCGGCGAGAGCGGCAACCAATGTCGAATCTATTCCGCCCGAGAGCCCGAGGACAGCTTTTGTAAATCCATTCTTCCAGGCGTAGTCACGGATGCCAAGGACAAGCGCCCGGCGTATCGATTCGCATTCACCCCCGGTGATACCACGTGCGTCCGGCTTGCCCACGTCGAGATCGACCGTCTCGACAAATTCTTCGAATGCAGACGCCTGCAGAATAATGTCCCCTTGTTGGTCCGCTATAACGCTCGCGCCGTCAAAAATAATACCGTCGTTCCCGCCGACGAGGTTTACAAAAACGATCGGTTTTTTTTGCAGCTTGGCCCGGTGGGCGACCATGTCACAACGCAATTTGATCTTGCCCTTGTTGTACGGCGAGGCGTTGACCGAAACGATAATGTCAGCGCCCATCGCGATGACCTCGTCCGTCGGATCACTTTCGTAGAGCCTTTCTTTCCAAAAGGTTTTGTCGTTCCAGAAATCTTCGCAAACGACAACACCGAGCTTAACGCCGTTGATCTCAAATATGCGCCGCTTGTCGGATGGCTCGAAATATCGCGGGTCGTCAAATACATCGTATTCGGGGAGCAGCGTCTTGTCGGCAAACCCGACCAGCTGGCCGTCGTGTATGACCGCCGCACAGTTATACAATCGTCGTCCATCGACCTCCTCGTTCGGCCTCGCCATGCCGACAACCGCCGTAATGCCCGTCGCGGCAGAAACTATCTCGGCCAATGGGTCCAGTACGTGAGCAATAATATCGCTGTCCTGGAACCAATCCTGCGACGTGTAGCCGTGCGTGACCAGCTCGGGAAAAACG
>DATLNN010000099.1:0-4020 GCA_035536695.1 Pyrinomonadaceae bacterium
GGAAAAGATGAAATCGCTTAGTATAGGCATACGATAGATCAGAGGCGCCGGACGCGATACGGCCCTCGGAAAAAGCCTGGGACAGTTGGGACAGTTGGGACGGCAGAAGATGAAAATCGCTAAGTATAGGCAAATACGATAGATCAGAGGCGCCGGACACGATACGGCCCTCGGGAAAAAGCTTGGGACAGTTGGGACAGTTGGGTCAAGTGGGACAGTTGGGTCAAGCGGGACATCAGAATAGCCAGCGGCGGTGAATTTGGCCCGGGACATTGAGTTAAACTAGCTATTTTTTATGAAACTTCAACTGGTAAAACTCGCACACGCGCGCTCGGGTGATAAGGGCGACACAGCAAATGTGGGATTGATAGCCCTAAAGGACGACATTTATCCGCTTCTGGCCCGCGAAGTTACAGCCGAGAGGGTGAAAGCTCATTTTGGGGAGATCGTAAAGGGCGATGTCGAGCGGTTTGAGCTGCCAAATCTGAAAGCATTGAACTTTCTGCTGCATGAATCGCTAGGGGGCGGCGGAACGCGAAGTTTGATGACCGACGCGCAGGGCAAGACCTTCTCGACCGCCTTGCTCCGAATGTATATCGACGTCTCGGACACTGAGGCCGCTGATCTGGGTCTGACATGAGAGAGATCGAATTCGGCTATGCCGATGTCGGTGAGGTCAAACTGCATTACGCGCGTGGGGGAGATGGCGAAAGGCTTGTCGTGCTGCTGCACGGCTTTCCCGAATTCTGGTATTCATGGCGGCACCAGATCACCGCTCTAAGCGACCAATATACCGTCGTAGCACCCGATCTTCGCGGTTACAACTTGTCGGACAAACCGTCAGACAAGTCACACTACTTGATCGACCATTTGGTTTCGGATGTTGTCGGGCTGATCCATCATTTCGGTCGGGAGAAGGCGGCTGTGATCGGTCATGACTGGGGAGCGTCGATTGCGTGGGCCGTCGCGGCGAAGCGGCCGGACGTTTTGTGGAAGCTCGGTGCTGTGCAAGTCCCGCCGATACCTGTCTGGAAAAAGAACCAGAGCGCAAAACAGTTCCTTGCGAGCTGGTACATGTTCTTTTTCCAACTCCCTTTCCTGCCTGAGTTTCGGTTGAAGCAAAACAACTACGCAAGGCTTGTAGCGGCTCTACGTACGTCGACGGTCGAGCGCGATGTATTCAGCGACGAGGACATCGCCGAATACATAAAAGCCTGGAGCCAGCCCGGAGCGATCACCGCTATGCTCAATTATTACCGTGCAAACATTTTGAAGCGGATCCTTGGCAAGGGCGAGGTGCCGGCAAAGGTCACGGTCCCAACTTTGTTTATCTACGGCGAGAAAGACGCGGCAGTTTTGCCGGCAACGGTGGCCGGTGTCGGGGAGATGATCGACGGCCCATACACCGAGCATCGCATTCCCGGTTCAGGCCATTGGGTACAGCAGGAAGCTCGTGACGAGGTAACCGGGGTTTTGCGAAAGTTTCTCGAGCGCTGACCCTCTGAGCACTCGTCGTTCGGCGGTCAACTGCCTTACAATATTCCCATTCTCGAACTTTTCTCGATCTTCTTGGAGGCCTAAATGCTCAGACTGATCAATCGTTTCGCTATCGCGCTTTCTCTTTCTGTATCGATCATAGCCCAGTCGGCGGGGCCTGCCCGCCCTGTGTTGATGGGCTTTTCCCAGGCAGCCGCAGCCGATCAGCGTACTCTTGAAGCCAAATTCGATTCATATCTTAAGGCAGACAATCTCAGAGACTGGATGAAGCGGCTCTCTGCGCGGCCTCACCATCTTGGGTCCGCCTATGACAAGTCGAATGCCGAGTTTATCGCCGCGCAGTTTCGCTCATGGGGATACCAGACCGAGCTTGCCGAGTATCATGTATTGTTTCCGACGCCCAAAACGCGAATCGTTGAGATGATCACTCCCCAGCGATTTCGGTTAAAGCTCGCTGAGCCACCGATCAGACAGGACGCGACGTCGGGTCAGATCGTTGAGCAGCTGCCGACGTATAACGCCTATTCGATCGACGGCGATGTGTCGGGGCCGCTTGTGTATGTGAATTACGGGGTACCGGCCGATTACGAGGAGCTCGACAAACGCGGCATCAACGTGAAAGGCAAGATCGTCATTGCTCGATATGGCGGCTCGTGGCGGGGCATTAAGCCGAAGGTCGCCGCAGAGCGCGGGGCGATCGGGTGCCTTATTTATTCCGACCCTCGTGATGACGGCTTTTTCCAGGGAGATGTCTATCCAAAGGGAGCTTATCGGAACGAGCACGGAGTTCAACGCGGGTCGGTGATGGATATGCCGACACATCCAGGCGATCCGCTGACGAAAGGGATCGGCGCGGTAAAAGACGCGAAACGGATCGACATAAAAACCGCTCCGACGTTGACCAAAATTCCGGTCTTGCCGATCTCATACGCCGATGCGCTTCCGTTGCTGAAGAATCTCGACGGGCCGGTAGTTCCTGCCGCTTGGCGTGGTTCGCTGCCGATCACCTACCACTTTGGTGGCAAGACCCCAACCGTCCGGATGAAGCTCGCCTTCAACTGGGACATAAAACCTATCTACAACGTGATCGCAAAGATGACGGGCAGCGAGCGGCCTGACCAGTGGATAATCCGCGGCAACCACCACGACGCGTGGGTAAACGGCGCCGACGACCCGATCAGCGGGATGGTTGCCGAGATGGAAGAGGCCCGGGCCATCGGCGAACTTGCAAAAACAGGCTGGCGGCCAAAGCGGACAATAGTTTACGCCGGATGGGATGCCGAGGAGCAAGGCCTGATCGGCTCGACAGAATGGGTCGAACATCATGCCGACGAGCTGCGACAAAAGGCGGTTGCATACATCAACACCGACTCTAATGGCCGCGGTTTTCTCGGCATTGGCGGTTCGCACACGCTTGAGAAATTTATCAACGGCGTCGCCCGCGACGTTCCCGATCCGCAAACCAACGTCTCGGTCTGGGAACGCTCCCGTGCTCAGCAGCTCGTTAATGCATCAGTCGCGCACCGTAACGAAATCACGGCCCGGCCCGATCATCGTATCTCAGCGCTCGGATCGGGCAGCGATTACACTCCATTTCTCCAGCATCTCGGCATCGCTTCTCTGAATATCGGTTTCGGAGGCGAAGACGGCGGCGGCTCATATCATTCGATATACGATTCATATGACCATTTTACGCGGTTTGGCGATCCGGGCTTTGCCTACGGGATCGCGCTGGCAAAGGTTTGCGGCCGCGCCGTGTTGCGCCTCGCGAACGCTGAGACGCTGCCGTTCGAATTCACCAATTTCGCCGACACCATTAACACCTATGTGACCGAAGTAACCCGCCTCGCCGACTCAATGCGTGACGAGACACGCTCGACGAATCAGCTCATTGCCAGCGGAATGTGGAAATCGGTTCAGGACCCGAAACTGACCACCTTCACCCCGCCAATCAAACCCGATGTGCCGCAGATCGATTTCGGCCCCCTGCGAAGGGCCCTCGACGATCTGAAAGAAAGCGCCGCTCGATATACGCGGGAGTCGTCAGGAAAACGCCTGTCCCCGGCCGATCAGGTCCGGCTTGACCAGATCTTGTACAGGACGGAACGCGCCTTGACAGGACAGGGACTGCCGCGGCGAGATTGGTTTCGCCATCAGATCTACGCTCCCGGCTTTTACACCGGCTACGGAGTAAAAACCCTGCCCGGCGTGCGCGAAGCTATCGAACAACGCAATTGGCCCGAAGTTACCGAACAGATCGCTCTCACATCGCGGACGCTCAAGGCGATCGCGGACGAGATCGACAAAGCGACGAGGTTATTTTAGATGGCGGTTGTCAACATATCGACGAGCGAGACCGTACGCGTGATCGAGCTTAATCGGCCGGAGAAGCGGAATGCACTGAATGACGAGTTGATCGCCGGATTGAAGGCAGCTCTACGCGACGCTGAATACGAAGAGAGTCTGCGCTCTATCGTGATTCGCGGCTCCGGGAACGATTTTTGCTCGGGTGCGGACCTGGCG
>DATLNN010000100.1:0-3501 GCA_035536695.1 Pyrinomonadaceae bacterium
ACAGCTCAAGGCGACCATCCTCTCGCGACATTTCAACCGTCCTCAATGTGGGATCCAGCGTCTTCTTCATCGCGTCGACGTCGCTTGTCGCCGCCGCCGCGATGTGTTCCTCGCCGCCAGTGCCGACGATGTTTCCGCTTACGATCGAGGTCCCGGCTATCTTCAAAAACGACTCAGCGTCGGCGATCCCATACTCTGCGAGAAGGCCGTTCGACAAGGCGCCGATCAGCTGCGCCGTAACGGGATCGGTCCGCTTCTGCGCCACCAGAAAAAGCGAACGCCACGCAACCTGTGGCTTGCTGAGATTGTAGACGGTCACGCTCGCCGGCGAACAGGTCAGTCGGTCTAGCATGGACATATTCGGAATTTCCGCCGCCATGGTCTCGACAAAAACGTTTGCGACATCGGCCGGCATCGTTATCCGATAACGGTCCTCGATGCCCTGATCCGTCTTCCGGGCGTCCCAGCGCATCTCGGTTACCGACGAGCGAATAAGCCGCGGCAGGATGCCCGCGATAGCCGATTGCATCTCAGGTTCGTCACTTAGGTCCGAGCCGAATCTGAGACCAGCAATGTTGCCGAGCTGAGCCACGCCGTCGGTCGAGACGTAGCCTGATGCAAGGGAATTTGGATCATGCCCTGTGACCTTGCCGGTCTTGGCGAGACTGTCACCCTCGCTCCGGCGGACCGCCATACACTTGTCAATTATCGATTCGTCGTTGCCGAAATAGATCACACTGTCGATCACCTGCGCGTATGACTTTCGGCCATCACTTGCCGTCCAGGTAAAGTATCTGCCGCCGTTCTTATCGATCTGGTCCTGCGCCACATCCGCACCATAAATATCGGTAACAAATTGGCCTAGTTTTTGGTCGGCAAACGCGACTGCCTGATAATTCCACGCGTGAGTGTCGGCAACCGCGACGAATCGCGGCTGGATGCGGCCGATCGAGTTTTCGTCCGTGAGCCTTTCTTCGGTCGTCTCAAAACCGGTCACGGCCACTGCCACCTGAACACCCCTCAGAGCCGAAAAGTCTGTTGTCGATCTTGCGGCCTCGCGGAACGGCTTGCTATCGACGATCGGCTGCAATGCGGCGGCAAGGTCATTGGTTTCCAGATAAATGAGCGTCTCGCTCGGAACCAGCGACCGCATATCACTCGGCTTTGTTGTGCAGGAGAAGCTCACCACAGAGACACAGAGACACAGAGAAAATAAAAGCCATTTCTCAGCTGTCCAGATTCGGCGGACCTTGCGCGTTTTTGCGGCCATTTTCTTATCGCTTTCTCTGAGTCTCTGAGTCTCTGTGCCTCTGTGGTAAGATTCCACTCCATGACCGACAAAATCTTTGCTGACGATATTTTACAGGGTAAGGTAGCGTTTGTAACGGGTGGCGGCACCGGGATCACAGGCGGGATAGCACGAGCGTTCGCCGCACACGGGGCGAAACTCTCTATCACAAGCCGCAAACAGGACAATCTCATACCACAGAAGCAGTTTATCGAAGAGAACGGCGGGGAGTGTCTTGCCGTCGCGGCGGATGTTCGCGATTACGAGGCTGTCGAGAACGCCATTGCCAAAACCATCGAGCATTACGGAAGGATCGATATTGTCGTTAACGGCGCCGCCGGCAACTTTCTCTGTGCGGCCGAGCAATTGTCGCCGAACGGGTTTGGAACCGTTGTCGACATCGACACAAAGGGAACGTTCAACGTTAGTCGGGCGGCGTTCGAAGAGCTAAAAAGATTGAAAGGGCAGATCCTGAACATCTCGGCCACACTTCACTACCTGGCGACGCCCATGCAGATCCACGTCTCTGCGGCAAAAGCTGGTGTCGACGCCATCACCCGAAACCTGTCGGCCGAATGGGGCCGCCACGGCATCCGAGTGAATGGCATAGCACCGGGCCCGATCGAGGACACCGAAGGCATGAAGCGGCTGCTGATGCCGGAACTCAAGGAAAAGATAACGCGAAAGATCCCGCTCGGCCGTTTTGGCCGCATCGCCGACATAGAGAACGCAGCTTTGTTCTTAACCTCGGATGCCGCGAGCTACATCAACGGTGTAACGCTCGTCGTTGACGGCGGGCAGTGGTTGATGGGAACGAGTTTGACCTAGCGGTGACTGCTAGAGATCGAAACGGACTTAACCGCAGATACCGCAGATAGAAGAGAGAAAAACGGATCGGAATTTTTCAGATCGTTCTTGATCCGTTCTTATCTGTAAAATCCGCGTCGAAATCTTAGCTTCGGTAGTAATGGTTTAGGTACTTGGAACATGTTGGTTATCATCGACAACTACGATTCATTCACTTACAACCTTGTCCAGTATCTTGGCGAGCTTGGGGCCGAGATGCGTATTTTCCGCAATGATGAGATAACGGTCGATGAGATCGAGAACGATCTGAAACCCGGCAGGATATTGATCTCGCCAGGACCGGGCACGCCCGATTCGGCCGGCATTTCGCTGGAGGTGGTCGAGCGTTTTGCGGGAATGCTGCCGATACTCGGAGTTTGCCTTGGGCATCAGGCGATCGGCCAGCACTTTGGCGGTAAGGTCATCAGGGCACCCGAACCGGTCCATGGGAAGCCCGTGGAGATCCGGCATGACGGAAAGACGATATTCGCAAATATCCCGGACGGTTTCGAGGCCGGGCGATATCATTCCCTCATAGTATCGAAGGAAGACTGGCCCGACGAACTCGAGATATCAGCCGAATCGCCTGATGGTTTAGTGATGGCGTTGCGTCACCGGTCTCTCCCGGTCGAGGGCGTGCAGTTTCATCCCGAATCGATTCTGACCGAGCACGGGAAAAAGTTATTGCAAAACTTCCTTCACCTCTGAGAAGATTAGAAAGGAAAGTCTTCCTCTCGCCTCACACGTTCCATTATTATCGAGCACGATATATGCCGGTTTCCAAAACAGATTGGCTTTCCGCGGCGCCGGTTTATCCGACCAATGCCAAGGCGGGAAAGCCGCTCTTCTCATTTCTCAACAGGCTTGTGCGTGGCGAGGACCTGACACTGGACGAGTCGGCTGCGTTCTACCGCGCCGTGACGAGCGACAATCCCGATGGCCCGCAGCTCAGCGCCGCGATCATGGCGGTAACCGCCAAAGGCGTTACCGCGGACGAGCTCGCCGGAATGGCACAGGCCGCTCGGGCCTCAGCGGACACTGTCAAGGGCCTAGACGTCACGACAGTGGACACTTCGGTGACGGGTTCCCCGCACACTTCGATTTTCAGCGTATCCACGGCCGCCGCCCTTGTCGCGGCCGGTGCCGGGCTGCCGGTCACAAGCCAGCACAGGCTGACGGCCGGCAGCGTAGATGTCCTGAAGGAGCTGAATATAAGCCTGCCGCCGATCAAGCCGGCGCACGCGTGAGTTACAGTGGGAACGGGTGTCTGCATGTTTGACGCCTGGAAGTTTCAGCAAAAACTGGAAACGGTGATGAAGATGTGCGCGCGGCTGGGTTTGATGACGTGTTTTGACTTTCTTCCGCTC
>DATLNN010000101.1:0-7857 GCA_035536695.1 Pyrinomonadaceae bacterium
CGACGAACTTGACATTTTAGACACCTTTATCGCTGATTCAGTCGATATTTTAAAGACAAATGGCGTTCTCGCGGTCATCACGTTTCATTCACTCGAAGACCGCATAGTAAAGCATGCCTTTCAATTTCAAGCGGGCCGATGCCAATGTCCGCCCCGACTTCCGCAGTGTATGTGCGGGGCCGCGAAAAAGGTCGAGGTTTTGACTCGAAAACCGATCATCCCGACCTTGGCGGAGCAGAATGCAAACCCTCGCTCGCGAAGCGCAAAACTCAGGGCGTGCCGAAAAGTAAGTTCGTAGTGGAGATATATTTATGAACACGAGAAAACAAGCCAGACCACCAAGACCGAAGAAAGGCGCAGCGGCACCGGCAGCCGGAAGAAGGTGGCTGGTTTACTTCCTGATACCGATCTGTGTTGCGCTAATGGTTAGCGGCTTTTTTCTGGCGGGTCAACAGCATTTTGCTTCGATGGACTATGGAATGAAAAATTCGCGCCTGAAGAAGCAGATCGAGGCTCTTGAGGCGGAAAAGCGGCGCCTCCTCCTTGCCCGCGAGCTTTCGATCTCGCCGGCGGAAATAAAACGTGCGGCAAAGAAGACTGGCCTACTCGACGCCGCCGAGATCGGGGCTGAGATCGCTAGCGTTGAATTACCCGTCTACGATCGGACCGTTGCACCTCGGTCGATCACCGCGGATGCGGCGAGCGTGGTAAAGACCGCGTCCGTCGCGGCTATCTCCGGCCCGAAACCAACGGCTGCGACATATTCAAAATCCGAGAAACGAGAAGGGACAACGAAAAAAGCAGTCGCTGCCGAGAAAGTTGATCTTCGATGAAGCGACCAAAACGACCTAAAAAGAAAGATTTTAGACAGATAGCGTTCACGCGATTCATGCTGATCGTCGCGGTTTTTGTTCTGTGGATCTTCGGGATCAGTGCCCGGCTTGTTCATTTGCAGGTTACCCAACATGCCTGGCTCAAAGAACAGGCCCTCAGCAAGCGGGTTGATGTCCGCCAGATACGCCAGCTGCGCGGAACGATATTCGATCGAAATGGCCGTGCTCTGGCGATGAGCGTGCGGGTAAAGACGCTTTACGCTGATCCATCGGAGATCAAGGATGTCGAAACTACCGCCTCGACTCTTTCAAAAGTCTTAGATCTCGATGCGGCGCAGATAGCGGCCCAGATCAGCGAGGGAAAATCCGCCGGCAAGCGCTATGTGGCAATCGCCCGCAAACTTGAGGAAGACGTAGTCCAGCGGATAAACAAGGCCTTGGATATCTCAGACCGGAAGAAGGCAGATCTGCCCAATTTTACCGGGCTGCACTGGCGCGAAGACCAGAAGCGGAGCTATCCATACAGGACGCTGGCCGCGCAGGTTGTCGGATTCAATGATGCGGCGGACGAGGGAAGGGCGGGTGTCGAACAGTCGCAGGAAGAGGTACTTCATGGGAAGGTAGTAAAAAAACTTCAGGAACGCGATCGGCTGGGACGGGTCTACGATGAAACCGAAACCGAACGGTCGGCGTCGAGCGACATTGTTTTGACGATAGATGCGGCCTTCCAATACATGGTCGAACAGGCGCTCGAGAAGGGGGTCGAAGCAGCGGCCGCGAAGTCGGGAATGGCCGTGGTAATGAATCCCAAAAACGGCGAAATACTGGCGCTCGCGAATTATCCGACGTTTGATCCCAACACGATAGTCGAAGCCTCGGCCGAACACATTGGAAACAAGGCGATCCAAACGGTGTACTCACCGGGATCGGTATTTAAGGTGGTCACGTACGGCTCGGCGCTGGAAAAGAATCTCATTTCGCCGGATGCAATGATCGACAGCGGGAATGGGACGATCGAGGTGGCGAAACATGTTTTTAAGGATTCGCACGGCGTGGGCCGGGTTTCGTACTCACAGGCGATGGCCCGTTCTAGCAACGTGTGTGCGATAAAGACCGGGCTGAGCGTCGGGCGCGACGATTTCGCTGCAATGGTCAGGAAGATGGGCTTCGGCACCAAGACCGGCATCGAGCTGCCAGCTGAAACACAAGGCATCGTCCGCCCGGTCGAAAGATGGAATGGGGACTCACTCGCATCGATGTCGATCGGGTACGAAATTGGCGTGACGGCATTGCAAATGGCGGGGGCTTTTGCGACCATAGCCAATAACGGAAGTCGGGCCCGACCGCATGTTATCAAAGAGATTCGCGCAAACGACAGCACGCCAACCGCGGTGACACAAACCCAACAAAGCCAAGTAGTTACAGAAGCGACGGCGAAGAGTTTAAGAACAATGCTGAGGCAGGTCGTCCTGACCGGAACCGGAAGGCGGGCGCAGCTCAACGGCTATTCAGCGGCCGGTAAAACAGGCACGGCCTGGAAGTTTAACCCGGTAACAAAATCGGTTGATCCCAGCAAATATATTTCTTCGTTCATTGGCATGGCTCCGGCCGACGATCCTAAGATCGTCGTGGCAGTGGTCATGGACGAACCGAAATCTGGCGCGAGGGACGGCGGCATGGTGTCAGCCCCCGTTTTTCGAGAGATCACCCAGCAGATCTTGCAGGAGATGAGGGTCGTGCCGGACCAGCCGATAAAGCAGGAAGCTCTAACCGCTAAGATCACACCCGAGACGCCGCAGACAGACGACGCAACAAAAAAGGCCGAGCCGAAGCGGGAAACCGACGTGCGATCGAAACGGACACAAGCGGCGCCGCCCAAAGAAAAAGATCCCGATGTGAAGAAGAAGGATGAGAAGAAGAAGCTGCCGGAGTCCGGCAAGTTGACGGCGCGCTTTTCAGTCGAGTCGAGTGCCCAAGGATCGGAACCGGTACCAAAAACGAGAATTGAAACTTGAGACGGTCATCGAACATATAAGCGCTGACGCAAGCGCACTTGACCCCGCTTTGCTGCAACGCGAAGTGGGTTCTTTTGCTATCGATTCGCGCGAAATTCAGAGCGGCGATGTGTTCTTTGCCCTCTCAGAGCCGGAATACAGTGACAACGGGTTTAACGGCGACTTTGTGGATTCGACGCCTTACGCACTGTCCGCTTTTGCGGCTGGAGCCGCAGCCTGCGTCGTACGCCCCGACCGGTTTCGAGAACACATTGCGGCACTCGCGGAATTTGAGAACCGCCTGCTCTTCGTCGCGGATTCGATAGTTGCTCTTCAGCAGCTTGCTCATGGCGTATATCGAGAGTGGAACAAGCCCGTCGTCGCGATCACTGGCAGTGCCGGGAAAACGACCGCCAAGGAACTGACCGCCCACGTACTAGCCTCGACGGGCCGCAAGGTCCTCAAAAACATCAAGAATTACAATAATGGCCTCGGCCATCCGCTGACGGTCTTAAAGCTTGCAGGTGACAAGAGTTTCGACACGGCCGTGCTGGAGATGGGGATGTCCACGCCGATGAACGAGATCCGCCGTCTCTGCTGCATTACTCCGCCGGATGTGGCGGTCGTTCTCAACGTGCTGCCTGTCCATCTCGAGCACCTGGGCTCGATAGAGAATATCGCTCTCGCGAAACAAGAGTTGATTGAGGGCATGCGAGAGGGCGGCACGGCCGTGTTGAATGCCGACGATCCGAATGTGGCGGCGATGGCCGGCATTAGCAAAGGGCGAACGATCACGTTCGGGATCGAGAATGATGCGGACATTATGGCCTCAGAGCTTAGACTAGACCGGCTGGCGGAATCGCGCTTTGCCCTCTCGGCGGGCGGCCAGAGGGTCGATGTTTCATTTCCCTTGAGTGGGCGTCACAACATTCTAAACGCACTGTCGGCGGCCGCTGTCGGCTATAGCTTCGGTATACCTCTCGGCGATATCGCGGTGTCGCTGCGTACGGTCAGGTCGCCTCCTCAGCGCGGTGAGGTGTTAACGTTTGCCGACGGCTTTATCGTGATCAACGATTCCTATAATTCCAATCCCAATGCGCTTATCGGAATGGTCAAAACCCTCGTTGATGGCGGCGCGTGGGCAAAGCGGAAAATTGTCGTTGCTGGGGAGATGCTGGAGTTAGGAACAAATGCCGCACTCGATCATTATGCCGTTGGCCGAGAGATGCCGATGCATGGCGTTGATGTGCTGATCGGCGTACGCGGGCTGGCCAAAGAGATGGTCCGGGGTGCCCGGGAGAGCGGATTAGCCGACGCTCGGCTTTGCGAGAATTCAGATGAAGCCGGCGAGTTGCTGGCCGGCGAGGTACGCGGAGGGGATCTGATCTTAGTAAAAGGCTCGCGCGGCGTGAAGACCGAGAAAGTCATAGAGAAATTGTTTGAGAAATTCGAACTGGAGGAGAGGGAGGAGGAAAGGCCGGTGTAAACCGTGACGCGAGCCTGTGAAACTGCCGATTGGGACGGCGCTTTTCGCTCGAATGCCAATTAAGAACCGTGCTGTACTACTTTCTCTATCAGTTCCTTTTTCAGGAGTACGGACGCAATAGCGAGTCGTATTTTTTCAAAGGGCTGAACGTAATACAGTACGTTACGTTTCGCACGGCGATGGCCGCCATCACTGCTCTGCTCATCTCCCTCCTTTTGGGTGGTCGGGTGATCCGGAAACTGGCTTATCTGAAATTTGGCCAGGAGATCCGAGACGAGGGACCGGCGTCGCATCACGAAAAGCGCGGCACGCCGACGATGGGCGGCGTTTTGATCATAGGCTCAGTGTTTTTGTCGACCGTGTTATGGGCCCGGCTAGACAGTCTTTACTTATGGATCGCTCTTGGTGCAACGACGTTATTTGCCGCCGTGGGCTTCGCGGACGATTGGATCAAGATCGTCAAGAAACGGAGCCTGGGATTGACAGGGCGCCAAAAGATCGCTGGGCAGCTGCTCACCGCGTTACTGGTTTGGGGCGCGCTCTGGGCATGGGGAGATTATCCGTGGAATTTCAGCATTCCATTTTTTAAGGCGACGGCTGAGTCGGACCCTGCTCTCAGCATCAGTTGGGTGGGGCCGATCGTTTACCTTTTTTTCATCGCGTTTATTCTGATCGGTTCGTCCAACGCTGTGAACCTAACGGACGGGCTCGACGGGCTGGCGATCAGTGTCACGTTTATCGCCATGTCGGCATTGACGGGACTGACGTATCTGGCGAGCGATGCGCGATGGGCGGAACGGCTCGATCTGACCCACAATACGAATTCGTCCGAATTGACGATCTTTTGCGGGGCTATGGTTGGGGCAAGTCTTGGATTTTTATGGTATAACGCGCCGCCCGCGGAGGTGTTTATGGGCGACGTCGGCTCCCTGGCCATCGGCGGTGCGCTTGGTACGGTCGCGATACTGACAAAGCAGGAATTCCTGCTGCCGTTCATCGGCGGTGTTTTCATCCTCGAAGCGGTATCGGTAATGCTGCAAGTGTCGGTTTTTAAATTGACGAAGCGCGGCGGCCAGCCGGGCCGGCGCGTGTTCAAGATGACCCCGCTACATCACCACTTTGAGATGACGGGATGGAAGGAGCCGAAGATCGTCTTCAGGTTCGTTATCGTGGCGGTGTTATTTGCGTTGTTGAGTTTGTCGACGTTGAAGTTGAGATGAGTGAGCTGGCTCTCTGATATATAGGTTACATAGGCCTATATGGCGGGCATCGGTATGCAGATCAAAGACCGGAAAACCTTGATTCTGGGAGCTGGGAGGTCGGGTATCGCGGCCGCGAAATTCCTGAGCGAGCGAGGAGCGATCGTGGCACTCCACGATGCGCAGGCCGTCGATGAATGGACCGAGGAGGCTCGGGACTTGAAAAGTTCGCACAATGTGGGCCTCGTATCCGGGCCGCTGCCGTCATGGCTCCTCGACCAGATCGACCTCGTAGTCATCTCGCCGGGTGTGCCGACAAACACCATTCCGGCCCGGTATGTTGACCGAAAGGACGGCGAGGTGATCGGGGAGGTTGAACTGGCGTTCCGGTTTATTAAGGGACGAGTTGTTGGTATCACCGGGTCGAACGGCAAAACGACGACGACGACGCTGGTTGGCGAACTACTGAAAAACGCCGGGATCAAAGTCCAGGTCGGCGGCAACATCGGCACTCCGCTCCTCACATTGACGGAGGGCTCAGCAGACGATATGTGGACTGTCGCAGAGCTGTCGAGCTATCAGCTAGAGACGATCAAGGAGTTTCGGCCCGCCGTGGCGATTTGCCTTAACGTAACGCCGAATCATCTCGACCGCTACGATTCGTTTTACCACTACGCTATGGCGAAACACCGGCTTTTTATGAACCAGACCGCGGAGGACGTTGCCATCCTGAACGCAGACGACGAGATCACGGCGAGTTGGGCGGCGGGATTAAAGGCGAATGTCGTGCAATTTTCCGTTCACCGCGAGCTTAAAGAGGGTTTGTTTTTACGGGGGAACCAGCTGATATCGAGATCAAGCGACAAAGAAAAGGTGTTGACGACACGCGAAGAGATCTTTCTGCGCGGCCTGCACAATGTTGAAAATGTCTTGGCTGCCATGGCCGCGGGCCTGGCCTGCGGAGCGGCGCCGGATTGCTTGCGGGAGACGGTGAGAGAGTTCGAGGGCGTTGAGCATCGCATCGAATTTGTCGCCGAGATCGACGGCGTCAAGTTTTATAACGATTCAAAGGCGACCTCGGTCGATGCCACCTCAAAGGCGCTTGAAGCACTCAGCTCTGATGCCGGAAAGACCATTTTGATCCTGGGCGGCCGAGGTAAGAATGCTCCGTACGAGCCGCTCATCGATCTGATCGAGCGTACGGTCAGATGTCTGGTTTTAATTGGCGAAGATGCGAACAATATCGAGGCGCAATTGGGGAGACATGCAGACGTGGTACGGGCTGGATCGGTCGAAGATGCCGTGATGAAAGGCTTTGCGGCCGCGAGCCGAGGCGATTGTGTGCTGCTGGCTCCCGCGTGTGCGAGCTTCGACATGTTTAAGAGTTTTGAGGAACGAGGCGAGGTGTTTAAGAAAGCGGTCAGGCAGTTGAGCTCCGCAGAATCGGTAGGGGCCTGATCAATTTGTTTGTGGTGGGTTTTGTTGTTGAATAGCACATGGAAGAGGCAAATCGCACAGATTGGTTTATGTTCGGCCTTGCGGCGGCGCTCGCGCTGTTCGGCACGATGATGGTCTATAGCGCCTCGGCCATGTTTGCACTTAAGGAAACGGAGAGCGCCAGCCAGTACACCTATTTTTACAAACAGGTTGCGTTTACCATTTGCGGCTTGCTCGGGATGTTTATTCTGAGCCGCGTCGATTATCACCTCTTTCAGAAACCATGGCTGGTTTATTCGCTGCTGGGCATAACCGTCGTGCTGCTCGTATTGGTATTCAATTTCCCGGCGATCAACGGTGCCCAGCGGTGGATCAGGTTCTCAGGGTTTTCGTTCCAGCCGTCGGAATTGGCAAAGGTCGCATTGCCGATCTTTCTCGCGTATTATCTCACCAAAAAAGAAGATCTCGTTGGTGATTTCCGCCAGACGGTGCTTCCGTGTTTGCTGGGTTTAGGGCTGTTGGGAGGGCTCGTATTCCTCGAGAAAGACCTCGGCACGATCGTAGTGCTGTGTGCGATCTTTTCGACAGTGTATTTTGCCGCCGGGGCCAAGCTGTCCCATCTTGCGGGGGCGGCCGGCGTGATGCTTTTGATCGGGGCTGGTGCCATCTACTTCGCTCCATGGCGCGTCGCCCGCATCATGGCCTTTCTTGATCCATATCAATATGCGGATGACGAGGGCTATCAGGTCGTGCAGTCGTTGTATGCGATTGGTTCCGGCGGGTTGCTCGGCGAGGGATTCGCTCAGGGACATCAAAAACTGTTTTACCTGCCGTATCCATACTCGGACTTCATTTTTTCAGTGATCGGCGAGGAATTTGGCTTGGTCGGCACCCTCGCGGTCGTAACC
>DATLNN010000102.1:0-2664 GCA_035536695.1 Pyrinomonadaceae bacterium
ACGGCTGACCCGGGGCAACGGCTGGCACACGGCGTTGTTTAATTCGACGTTTTCGCATTTTGTCGATGGGTATACCGAGATCCTCACACCAGCGCAAACTCGACTGTTTCGCGCCGATGGCACTCTCGAACGCGTCATAAGTGAGAACAGGGTCGATGTCTTACGCGATTACAGGCTGAGTCAGCCGGAGTTTCTCAATGTCAAGACGCGCGATGGTTTCGTCATGGAGGCGATGATGATAAAGCCGCCAGATTTTAACCCGTCGAAAAGATACCCGGTCTTTCAGTTCACCTATTCGGGCCCACACGCTCCGTCGGTCGCGAACCGCTGGGGCGGCAATCGCGGCATGTGGTTTCAAGTGCTGGCGCAAAAGGGGTATATCGTCTGGGTGCTCGATAATCGAACAGCTAGCGGCAAAGGCGAGGAGTCGGTCTGGCCCGCCTACAAACGTCTTTATGAGCTAGAGCTGCGCGATCTCGAGGACGGCATCAAGTATCTAAAGGACCTGCCCTACGTCGACGGCTCGCGCATCGGCCTGCACGGCTGGAGCTACGGCGGCTCGATGACAAGCTACGCCCTCACGCATTCGAGCTCGTGGAAGATCGGCATCGCGGGCGGCACTGTTACCGACTGGCGTCTCTACGACACCATTTACACCGAGCGCTACATGATGACGCCGCAAAACAACCGCGAAGGCTATGACCGCAACTCAATTTTAAAAGCCGCCAAAGATCTCTCAGGCCGCCTGCTTCTCATCCACGGCGTCATGGACGACAACGTCCACATGCAAAACACCATCCAGTTTGCCAACGAACTCCAAAAAGAAGGCAAACAATTCGACCTCATGCTCTACCCAACCCAACGCCATGGCGTGACAAACCCGGCCCAAGTCAGGCATATGTATACGATGATGACGGAGTTTATTTTGAAGAATCTGTAGCGTTGTCTACAGATTGTCGTGGTCCTTCGGCATGCCATCACTTCGGCGCCCCCGGAAACTTCAGCATAAATCCCTGACGCCGAATATTCTTTACGCACGAGGCGTCAAGCCCGGTGGTTGTTCCCCGCTCGATGAAGGTGGTTTTGAGGTTCGTTATGCAGTCGAGGCCGCTGAGACCGCCGAAACCGTGGCCTGCCTGCGGCACCACAACGTGGAGGCTGCCCAACAAGTGTTTGGCGGTCGCGTCCCCATAGGCTGGCGGGGTCACCGGGTCCCATTGGCCGGTCAGGATCAGGGCGTTTACCTTTCCTTTGGTGGGCTCGGCATAGTTTTTGGGGATATTGGCCTGTGGCCATAGGTCGCACGCGGCCTTTTGCTGGCGTGTTCGATAGTCGCCGAGAAAGGTGCCCATGCCGTTACGCTCAGCTTCGGCGGGTTTCACCCTCGGCAGGTCTTCGGCGCAAGTAACGGTCAGATACATACCATTCGCGCCGGTAGCGACGATCTGTTGTCTGTAAAAGATGGCCGCTTCGGCTAGGGGAACGAAATTGCCTTGCGCAGCAGCGTGTATGAAAAGGGGTATACGGCTTGCGGCCCCGGCCTGATAGAGCATATAGCGGATGGCTTCGGCGGCAAGAGCGCGCGAGAGCTCGATCTGTGTGTCCGCTTTTGTTACAGGGTGTTTGACAGTTACCGCGACAGGGCCGCTGATGAGTTTCGCGAGCACGCTTTTGACTTCTGCTCGCAGATCGGGAAAGGCGGCACTGCACCCAGCATCGGCGGAACAGTCATCGATAACCCCGTTGAGCGCCCTTTCTGTATGCTGAGGAAAATCGCGCGGCATCGTCTGATTTGTCGGGGAGATGCCCTGGAGCACGACCGCCCGCACGTGTTGCTGATAACGCTTGAGGTAAACGAGCGTCGCCCGCGTCCCGTACGAGCCGCCGGTGATATTGATCTTTTGGTACCCAAGCGCGCGCCGCACCTCGTCGAGGTCGTCCATCGCGATATGGGTCGTGTAGAGCTTGAGGTCGGCTTTTGGTTCGAGCTCTCGACGGCACCGGCGTACGTCCTCGAGCGGGAAATAAAATCCTAGGTAGCTTTTCAGATCGGCGGGGTTAAAAAAATCGCAATTCAGTGGGTTGGAGCCGCCGGTGCCGCGTTGATCGACAAAGACAAGGTCGCGCCGCTCGCGGATCTTCGCCATCTCCTGCGCGACGTACGGCCCGTCCTCCGTCGCCGAGGAGCCCGGACCGCCGGGAATATAGAATAATGGGTCCGGAAGTTTGTCGGGCCCGGTTGCCGGGAAGACAACGATCTTTATCCCGATCTTTCGCCCACGTCTGGCTGCACGATCCTCAAATACTTCATACGTCGCGCATAGAGCTTTTTCCTTTGCGTCCGGTCTCGTAGCCGGTACCTCGCACGCCCTGAGCTCCAAAGATACCGCAGGCGTAGCCCGAGTGTACCCCGCGCCGAGACAAACCGTCAGAAGCAAGATGACGATCAAGATCGGCCTGGTGCGGGCCCCGAAAAGATGTGGTGGCATGAGGTCTCTCCCGCGAATTGTGTGAACGCGGATCACCGGTCCCGTCGCGTCCCGGTCATCGGAATGATGATCTTGTATTCCTCTTTTTTCATCTGTGCAAGATCGACATCGTTCAGCCAGCCGTTTTTAACGGTGAAGGGGTAATCCGCGTACGGTTTGCCGTCGACGGTCATCT
>DATLNN010000103.1:0-5050 GCA_035536695.1 Pyrinomonadaceae bacterium
TGCTTGACTTAGGAAATGTATATCGATGCATTCCGACGCGTTTGGTTGCGGTGAGTTCGACCTGGAGCTTCGCATCGTTAATCTTCACGGAATAATATCCGGGCGCACTTACTTCATCCGCGTGAGAGAATGATGATGCATATCCTCTATACGTGCTCAAGTTAGCGTCGTTCGAGGCAACCGAATAGTTTTCTCTTTCGTTAACCGTCGGCATGAACAAAATATCGCACCCATCCGGAATGCCCGTGCCCGAGAGGTGCGTGTGCGAAAAGCCGTAGATGACGTCGTCGGAATAGTGATAGCCGCTCGAGCCGTCCCAGTTGTCGATGCGGGTGTCGGGCGAGAGTTGGACCATGCCGAATGGCATCGTGGCCCCGGGGAAGGTGTGGCCGTGGGCGCCGGTGCCGATGAAGGGGTTGACCCATTTTGTGTAGTCGCGGGTTTGGGCTGCGGCCAGAAGCGAAAGGAAGAGAATTAGCCCGCAAAGACGCAAAGACGCAAAGAAGAGGTCTGACTTGTTTCTTCTTACCGTTTGCCTTGTTCTTGTCCCGTGTCCCGTTTGTCCCGCGTGTCCCGTTGTCCCGTTTGTCCCGCAGAGGTTTTGAGCCGAATTCGCGGTCGGTCTCGGCTCACTGCCCAGGGCCAAGTGCCGACTGACCCTGTCCCATGTCCCGTCTGTCCCGCTTGTCCCGTTGTCCCATTTGTCCCGCAGAGTGTATCGTCCTGAAAAAAGTTGACACTTTTTATGGTTTAGTCCTCTTATTGGTTTACGGTTCATTGTTAGTCATGGATCAGGTTTGCGCTTTTGGTATCAGATCAGGCCATGGCCTGATACCAAAAGCGGTCGCGTTTTGTTTGTGTAATAGCTCTTCCAACGTCGTTTTAGTTCTCAGGTCGGCGATGGGCCTCGGCCGGGGCAAGCATATCGATCGACATCCCCGTGTGTTGGACATCGATCGTGCAACAAGGTCTCTATTGACTGATGACAAAAGATTTAACTGCCAGATCGGTACCCATACATTAATCGAAAAGCGATTGGATGTAAATGAAGAAATCATTGCGCTCGGGTTCTGCAGAGCGCGGTTGACTGCTAAGGCTCATTCCGTGAGTGCGTAGGGACGCCGTTTCACGCCGTGGCGAGGGGGGTGCCTGCCACTCCAGTCGATGTAGCGTTCGAGCGTTCGGATTTCCCTCCGTTGGCCATTTGCGTTAGATTGGCATTGACTATGAGCCTGGAAAATTTGAAAGCAGAAGCGGCGCGGCGTGCCGTTGTGTCGATCAAGGACGGTATGCGCGTCGGTCTCGGGACCGGGTCGACGGCGAAGCATGCGATATTGGAGATCGCGCGGAAGGTAAGGAACGGCGAGCTTAAGGGCATCGTTGGTGTGGCGACGAGCAATGAGAGTGAAGAACTTGCGCGTGCAAATGGGCTAGAGGTTGTCGGGCTCGACTCCCGGCCGCTTGATATTGCGATAGACGGAGCAGATGAGATCGCCCCGAATCTCGATCTTGTAAAGGGGCTGGGCGGCGCGCTTTTGCGCGAGAAGCTGGTTGAGATGCAGGCACGAGAGTTTATCGTTGTAGCCGACCACACGAAGATGGTAGAGCGTTTGGGTCAGAAAGCCCCACTGCCGGTCGAGGTCGTGCGGTTTGGGTCCGAATCCACTATCGAAAGGCTTAGGCAGTTTGGCACTCCGGTGCTGCGGCAGAAGGCGGACGAGACGTTTATTACCGATAATGGCAACTACATCGTGGATCTGCGATTCGAAACGGACGATGTGGCCGGGCTCGCCGCGCGGCTGAAATCCATGACGGGCGTCGTCGAGACCGGATTCTTTCTTGGCATGGCCACGCGCGCGTTTGTGGCGTTTGAGGGCGAGGTCCGGGAGTTTAAGCGTTCATGAATAAGGTCGTTCTGATCACCGGTGCCTCGAGCGGCATCGGGCTTCACACCGCCAAGTTGTTTCAGACCAAGAACTGGAAGGTAGCTGCGACAATGCGCGAGCCGGAGAAGGCGGTGGACCTCGAAAAGATCGTCGATATAGAATGTTTGCGTCTGGACGTAACGGACGTCGACTCGATAAAAGCGGCCGTTGCCGCGACACTCGAAAAATTTGGGCGGATCGACGCAGTCGTCAATAACGCCGGGTTTGCCGTCGTAGGCCCGTTTGAGGCAGCGACAGAGGAGCAGATCAAGCGGCAGTTCGAGACGAACGTTTTTGGCGTGATGAACGTCTGCCGAGAGATCCTGCCCTATTTTCGCGGGGAGCGCCGCGGCACGATCGTGAACGTCGCATCGATGGGCGGACGCGTTACGTTTCCGCTTTACAGCATTTACCACGCCTCGAAGTGGGCGCTCGAGGGTTTCTCGGAGTCTCTGCAGTATGAGGTAAAGGATTTCGGTATCAAGATCAAGATCATCGAACCGGGCCCGATAAAGACGGATTTCTATCAGCGTTCGATGAGCATTTCGACGAAGGAAGGCCTGACGGCGTATGACAATTTTGTCGCACGCGCGATGCCGAATCTTCAGCTTGCGGGTGAAGCCGGCCCGGATGGGTCAGTTGTTGCCGAAGTCATCTACCAATCAGTCAACGATGATAGCTGGCAAATGCGTTACCCGGTAAATTCACGCCTAATATTGGCGGCCCGCCGGCTCTTGCCGGATAGCGTTTTCCTGCGGATGGTAAGAATGGCCGTTCTAAAATAGCCAGACCGAGGCGAACGTGTAATACTTTTGTCACAAAGCCGCTCAACTGCGGTGCTCGGAACCGAACGCACTGAGTTTTGTACTGCGGAGGGGCGGTTTCATGATAAAATACGTACGGTTGAAAATTCGCTCTGTTTAGTTTGTCAGTTTGCATTAGCTTCTCGAACCCGCTTGATTTGGTCTGTTCTTTTGCGCTGTCATTTCCTTTGGACTAAATATGCGGTCGTGGGCCGGGCCAACGTTTCGCCGACACGACCGAAGATTGAGAAGTATGAAGATCCTGCTTTATAACCCCGATAATGGAATAACCCGCAATTTCATGCCGCATCTGTGGATGTTTCTGCTTCAATCGCTGACGCCGAAGGAGCATGAAGTGATCCTGATCGACGGGAACGCCAAGGCGATGACGCGGCCCGAACTGGTCGAGTTTTGTAAAGACGAGAATATCGGATTGGTTGGGATAGGAGCGATGACGCGAATGGTCGCCCGCGCCTATTTGGTTGCGGACAGCCTGCGCGAAGCTGGTTTTAAGGTGGTGATGGGCGGCCCGCACGTGACCGAATGCCCCCTCGAAGCGCTTGGAAAAGACGGCGGTCCGCGCCACGCCGACGCTGTGGCCCTCGGCGAAGCTGACGAATACTGGGCCGATATCGTAGAGGACGCGGCCCGCGGCGAGCTCAAAGAGACGTACCAGCCAAAAACGGACGAGAAGGGAAACGATTTCAAACCCAGTCTCCAGCCTTATCCGCACATTCCGTGGGAGACCCTCGATCTTGAGCAGTTTTCGCTGGTACCAAAGTTTCTCAAGCCCGTAATGTCAAAATTCGGCCAGGGCTGGGGGAAATTCTTTGTTGTCCCGATCGAAACGGGGCGCGGATGTCCGTACGGATGCGAATTTTGCACCGTAACCGGGTTCTTTGGCGATTCGATCCGCTTTAGGACGAACGAGAGCGTCGTCGAAGAGCTGCTTCGACTAAAAGCGCGCGCCAAAAAAGAAAAAGGCCAGATCGCGGTATTCTTTATTGACGATAACCTGGCGATCAACAAAAAACGCTTGAAAGGGTTGCTGCGCGAGATCATCGCAGCAGGGGCACAGCTCCCGTGGGTCGCCCAGATCAGCGCCAACCTGCTCGGGGACGAAGAGCTTGTCGATTTGATAGCCGACGCCGGCGGCCGCTGGGTATTTATCGGAATGGAATCGATCGACCCCGCGAACATGGCCGACGTCAATAAGAATTTTTCCAAGCCCGAAAACTACCAGGCCGTGCTCGACAGCCTGGCTCGCCGCAATATATACGCGATCACATCGTTCATCTTTGGGATGGACAACGACACGCCCGGCGTCGCAGCGCGCACTGTCGACGAGATCGAAAGCTGGGCGCCCGGCCTGCCCGTTTTCGGCCAGCTGACGCCATTCCCGTCGACGCCGCTCTACGACCGGCTCGAAAAGGCCGGGCGCTTGGCGCGTCCGAAACACTGGCTCGATTTCGCCCCTTTCGTCATGGCGCACGACCCGCTTAAGATGACGATCGAGGACGCAAAAAAAGAGACCTTCGCGGCGTGGTCCCGCTCATACAGCCCGGAACGGAACCTCGAAGCGATCAACTCGATCCGCACGGCGCCCATAGACACCCGGATCAGCCACCTGGCGGCACGCCTGTTCTTTCGCGGCATCTACTTCCCGCAAATGGGCACGCGTGCGTGGCTAAAGCTCCTCTTCGACAATCGCAAATCTATCCTGACGCTTTCACGCGAAGGGATCTCGACCTACCGCCGCTACCGTAAACGACGCCGTCTGGAGGCCCGCTCCGTCCAGACAGCGCAATAATCGGGAATCCTCGGCTGTCTCTTGACGGTTAATAGAAGTAAAAACGGGCAAAATAATAGAGTATTGGCGCGCCGAAGAGAAGGCTGTCCAGGCGGTCGAGGAAGCCGCCATGGCCGGGCAGGATGCTGGCGGCGTCCTTTGCTCCGGCACCGCGTTTGATGGCGCTTTCGAAGAGATCGCCGAGGACGCCGACCAGGGCCAGCACACACGCCAGGGGTATAGACCAGGCGTAGGGTAATTCCGGAAAGAACCACCAAGTTGCCAGCGCCGCGAAACCGGCCGCGGCCGCGATGCCGCCGATCAGCCCTTCGACGGTCTTACCGGGTGAGATCGCGGGTGCGAGTTTGTGTTTGCCGAGCGCGCGGCCGGCAAAATACGCTCCGACGTCGGAACCAAACAGCACGAGGAAAAAATACGCTAAGAGATGGGTCGAGAGGCCGGCCACGTTGTCAAAGCCGGTGCGCATCGCTACCAGAAAGCCACCAAGAAACGCTATGTAGAAGACGCCAAGC
>DATLNN010000104.1:0-3085 GCA_035536695.1 Pyrinomonadaceae bacterium
CCTCGACGGGACAAAAAAACGTTGGGACAGGTGGGACAGCGGGACAAAGCCACTAAATGATTGGCATGTAACGGTTTACGTCGGCCGATGTCTGTCCCGGATTTGTCCCGGGTGGGACAGCCAGAACTTGAACATAAGCGAGGTAAAGCCAGCCGTTTCAGAAACTTACGCACAAGAGGAAACGTTCGGCCTTATTACAAATACGACTGCTGGGACGGTCTTTTTCAATCAGTGGGAAGTGTTGAGCGGAAAGAAAACTGGCGTTTTACGATGATGGCGAAGCCGACGGCGGCCCAAAAAAGCATGCGGCCCTTGCGGATGACGGCGAGGGTCACGCCGAGACCGACGCCGAGGCCGAGCGTTTCGGTTAGCATCTGCGCGCCGGCCTCGTCCACGCCGACAAGAAATGGTATCAGCTTGAAGATGATCGTTATCAGGCGGCTGATCGATTCGAGAAGGAAGGCTCCAAGCAGAGTAGGGGCGGCATCACTGAGTCGACTGAGGATATACCAGACCTCGACGATGCCGACGACGTGATAGAGCAGCTCAAAGAGGCAGAT
Organism: Pyrinomonadaceae bacterium; assembly: GCA_035536695.1. Taxonomy (GTDB): domain Bacteria; phylum Acidobacteriota; class Blastocatellia; order Pyrinomonadales; family Pyrinomonadaceae; genus OLB17. The sequence goes on from DATLNN010000104.1 coordinate 561, forward strand.
AGGCAGAAAGCGCCGGGGATAGCGGCGGTAGAACTGGTAGATCAGATCTTCGACCCGCCGAACATTCACTCGGCCGTTTTCCAGCAGCCGGGGAAGAACGCCTTTCCCGTAGAGCCATTCACAAACGGCGCTCGCCGCATGCCACTGCCTGATGACCAGCAGAAACCCCAAGCCAATGAGTACGAAGAGAATGACGATCAGGACATTCACCGCCGCTATCAGCGTAGCGTCGAGGGTAAAGGTGCGGAGCAGGACCACGGCACCGCTGATGAGGAATAGCGTAGTGATCAGGCTGTAGAAAAGATTTTCGGTCGCGATCGAGGAAAAACCGACCACAAGAGGGATGCGCTTTCTAACCGCTATCGCCTTGGCCGTGCCGCTTATGGCGATCCCGATGGGTATCGTGCTGCTGAGGGCCTCGCCGATGATAACCGCGGGAACGGTGTCGGTGATGCGCAAGGAGTGGGGCTCGCCTATGCACAATTGCCATGCCAGCGACCTCGAACAGATCCGGACAGAATAGATCGCGACGATGACCGCAAACCCGGCTATTCCGAAGCGCGTGACGCCGTCCAGTATCTCGCCAAGGCCGACTGCATATACAAAATAGCCGAATAGGATCAGTCCGAGTATGGTCAAGATGGAGGCCGCGAGCTTAAGGCCGCCGAGCCTTGCAACGGGTTGTGGTTCAGGGAGTGTCGCGGGATCTACTTGCATTGCCATTGCCCGGCGGCAGGTCTAAAATGGTATCTTACCGAATGTATCTGCAGGAGCGCCACGCGAGCAGCGCGCTTGATCTCGCACGGGCGTCCGTTCAAGGTACGAGTTGAACGAATAAAAGTTATGAGCACAGCTGCTGGAACCGCCATGTCGAACGCCGGCCTTACCGTCCTGTCGGAGGATGAAGAGATGTTTCGCGCATCGGTGCGCGAGTTTGCCGAGGGGGAAGTGCGGCCGAAGGTTGAGGCCATGGAACACGCCGGCAAACTGGATGCCGACGTGATAAAACAATGCTTTGAGCTCGGCCTGATGGCCATCGAGTCGCCGGAGGAATACGGGGGTGCCGGATCGACGATCTTCAGCGCAATACTTGCTATCGAAGAACTCGCGAGGGTTGATGCGAGCGTGTCGGTATTTGTCGATGTCCACAACACGCTTGTAACCAATGCATTTATGCGCTGGGCAAACGATGAGCAGAAAAAGAAATACCTGCCGCAGCTGGCCGAGAGTCGGGTCGGAGCCTATGCTCTGAGCGAGGCCGCCTCAGGTTCGGACGCATTCGCGTTGAAAACACGTGCGGTCGATAAGGGCGATCATTACGAGCTAAACGGGCAGAAGCTCTGGATCACCAACGGCAACGAGGCAGAGATCTTCGTCCTGTTCGCGACGATCGATCCCGAAGCAGGATATAAAGGGATCACGGCATTTATTGTGGAAAAAAGCTTTGAGGGGTTTTCTGTCGGTAAAAAAGAGGACAAACTCGGCATCCGGGCTTCATCCACGACCGAGCTGATCCTTGACAATTGTAAGGTGCCCAAAGAAAACGTCCTTGGTGAGGTTGGCAAGGGATACAAGGTATCTATCGAGACGCTCAATGAGGGCCGGATCGGCATCGGCGCGCAGATGGTGGGCATCGCACAGGGTGCGTTCGAGGCCGCGCTCGGATATACAAAAGAGCGAGAGCAGTTCGGCCAGTCGATCAACAGCTTCCAGGCAGTGCAGTTCCAGCTTGCCGAAATGGCCGTTGAGATCGAAGCTGCCCGCTTGCTCGTCTACAACGCCGCCCGGCTGAAGGACGCCGGGAAGACCTTCCTCAAGGAAGCCGCGATCGCCAAGCTCTACTCATCCCGTTGTGCCGAAGCTGTCTCGTCAAAAGCCATAGAGCTCTATGGCGGCTATGGTTATGTCAAGGATTATCCGGTCGAAAAATTCTGGCGCGACTCGAAGATCGGCGCCATCTACGAAGGTACGTCGAATATGCAGCTGCAGACTATCGCCAAGCTCATAATGAAATAATCAGAAACGGGGCCGGTAGGCACTGGGTTCCCGACCACGAACCGGATGACCTGTCAAGCCTTTTCCGAAGACTTGTCGTCAGATCCGAGTTTTGCCGAATACGGAGTCGAACTGCTGTGACATCGATCCGCCAAGCCACGCCAGAAGACGCTAAGCTTTTGACCGATCTGTCGTACACCACTTTCTGGGACGCGTTCGCCCATCACCCCAAAAACGCGCCCGACGACCTGAATCACTATATGCGACAGGCATTCAGTGTCGGGCGGATCGCCGATGAGCTCAACGATCCGAATTCGATCTTTCTGATCGCCGAGATCGAGGGAAAGCCGGCGGGTTATTCGAAGCTTGTCGTCGGCAGCATCGAAGATGGAATAACTGCGGCCCGGCCGATCGAGTTGTCACGACTGTACTCTCACCAGGAATATCTCGGAAAGGGGGTTGGGCAGAATTTGATGGATGCGTGCTTTGATCGCGCCCGCAGCGACGAGCACGATGTAATGTGGCTTGGT
>DATLNN010000105.1:0-9368 GCA_035536695.1 Pyrinomonadaceae bacterium
CACAGAGTTCACAAAGAAACCCTAAAATGAGCAAGATCGACTAATAAGCATATTGGTTTTAGGTCCACCTAGCAGTATAATCGTTGAGCAACGACCACTGTGACAAACACCTCAAATGAACGTATCGTGACCATCTTCGGCGGCTCGAAATGCGCGCGTGACTCACGGGAATACCTTGAGGCGGAGGAACTAGGTGCCCGGCTTGCTCGGGCCGGATTTACTATCTGCACTGGGGGCTATCTTGGCATCATGGAGGCGGCATCACGCGGAGCGCGGGAGGCTGGGGGCCGTGTTTACGGTATCGTGATGAACCAGTTCAAGCACGAGCCGAACCGGTATCTGACGGACAAGGTCGCGACAAATCATTTCTACGAAAGGCTTCAGAATCTGATCACGCGATCGGTCGGGTTCGTCGCTCTTCGAGGCGGTATGGGAACGGTAACCGAGATATCGCTCGTCTGGAATAAGCTTCAGACAGGCGTACTCGCCCGCCGGCCCCTCGTACTCGTCGGCGATTGCTGGAGCCCGGTTGTCGAAGCCTGGAGGACAAATTTAGCCGTCAGCGACGCCGATGTCGGCTATCTCGATTTCGCGTCCACGGCCGAGGACGCCGCTGCAATAATTATCGACAAATCTGAGGGAGTGGTTATATGAATTGTCCCAAGTGCAATGAGCCGCTTATGACCGGAGCGAGGTTCTGCGGTTCGTGCGGGCTTGTGCTTCAACCGGCGGAGCCTGCCTCACCGCCGGCAGGCGGCTTCACGGCGTCAACATCCGGGGGCGAGGCTTTTCACTTTGATAAGGACGGCCGCGGACAAGGGCGAGGCTATACGTGGGAGATCGAGCATCAAGGTGCCTTTGCGCTCGCGGTCGTCCATCTCCAGCCGGAGCAGACCATTGCGGCCGAAGCCGGTGCGATGGTCTCGATGTCAGCCAACATCGATCTTCACTCAGAGCTGAAGGGCGGCGTATTCGGGGCCCTCAAGCGTGCCGTGGGCGGGGAATCCGCGTTTGTTTCGACATTCACCGCGCGCGGCGCTCCCGGCGAGGTTACATTCGCGCCCGGCGCGCCAGGCGATGTCGCGGGCATAGAGATGCGTAACCAGACCTTTATGGTCCAGTCGAGCTCTTATTTGGCCGGTGACACATCGCTCGTCGTCGACACGAAATTCGGCGGGGCAAAATCCTTCTTCGGCGGCGAAGGGCTTTTCGTTTTGCACATCTCCGGTGCCGGCCTGCTTCTTGTCTCTTCATTCGGCGCCATTCATCGCCGAACCCTGCGCCCCGGCGAGCAATATGTCATCGACACAGGACATCTCGTCGCCTGGGAGGGCCACATGCAATACAACATCCGAAAAGCCGCTAAAAGCGGTTATCTGCGCAGCCTCTTGAGCGGGGAAGGAATGGTGGCCGAATTTACGGGGCCGGGCGAGATCATCATCCAGACTCGCAACCTGGCGGCATTCGCAGGCTTGTTAAAGCCCTTCTTTCCATCACAAGGCTCAGGCGGTGGTTTTAGTTTCGGCAATTGACCTGCCCACGTCGAACCGTTTTTTGAACACTGGTTGACATGAACCGTCCGGCAGAAAAACCCGAATGCCGTATAGAGGCACTTGCCGTGTCGCGCGGGATCGGGATAGGGCCAATAGCCATTCTCGCCGAACGACGTCGACGTCTTTCACGGGTGGAGATCTCGGCGGCGGATGTTGAGACAGAACTAGTCCGTTTACACCAGGCGGCCGAGTCCGCGGCAAGAAAGCTCGCCAGGATCTCTCAGCTGGGCGTTACCAACGGCGAGAAGCCGGGCGCCGGAATTTTTGATGTTCAACTGCTGATGCTTGCCCCCAATTCGCTGCCTGAAAAAGTTGGAGCGTACATAAAGAACGAGCACGTAAATGCGGAATGGGCTCTAAAGAGGGTAGCCGAAGACTATCTCGAGAAGCAGGGTTCGTCCGGCGATCAGAGATTCCGGGAAAAGTCGCTGGACATAGAGGATGCCGTGGAACGGCTGATGGCCGAGATGGTCAACTCGGCATTTAAGGTCCCTGCGGAGTATCGAGGAGCAGTTATAGCGGCCCGGGAACTCCGCCCGTCCATGATCGTTGAATTGGCCCGCGCCAAGCCTGCAGCTCTCATTACCGAGCGAGGTGGGTGGACCTCGCATACCTCGATCCTTGCCCGGGAGCTCGGGCTGCCGATGGCCTCCGGAATTAAGAATATTGCCCGCATGTTCGCGAGCGGTGATCTTGTTATCGTTGACGGATTCCGGGGCGAGGTGGTTCTTAATCCCGCTGATTCCACGGTCGAGTACTTTAGCGGGATCAGCCGTGAAACGCCGGCTAACCGGGCGTCAGCGGTACATGGTGGGTCCCCGGTCGAGACCCTCGACGGCGTAGCGATCACGATCCAGGCAAATGTTGACCTGCCTGAGACATACCGCTTCGCGCGCACCCTAGGAGCCCGCGGGATCGGGCTGTGGCGCTCAGAATCGCTTGTCCGGGATCTTAGTTGGATCCCGTCTGAAGACGAACAGACCGCAGCATATCTGGCGATGGCCCAGGCCGCGGGCAGCGATGGTGTCAGGATCCGCACTTTCGATATCGGGAGGCAGCATTTCGAGGGCGAAATACTGAATGAAGCCAATCCGTCGCTCGGCCTGCGTTCGATCCGGCTTAGCTTGACGGATACCGACGGGTTTCGCCGCCAGCTGCGGGCTATTCTCCGCGCATCGGTTGATGCCAGAGTGGATATCGTACTTCCAATGGTCTCCGGCGTGTCCGACATCGAGCGGTCAAGGGAAATTCTCGACACGGCTCGCAAGGACCTAAAAGAGGCGGGTATCCCTTTTGGCGAGCCAAGGCTCGGGGCGATGATCGAGGTCCCATCGGCGGTGCTGACCGCGCGCCAGATCGCCCAACGAGCCGATTTCCTCTGTCTGGGCACAAACGACCTCGTACAATACCTGTTGGCAGCGGACCGGGACAATGATTCGGTTGCGGACTGGTATCAAACGCTTCATCCGGGGGTGATACGGGCTATCGGCGAGGTACTCGCAGCCGCGAACTCGGCCTCGATCCCGGCCGCTGTTTGTGGCGAAATGGCGGGTTCGCCCTTTTACGTGCCTGTCCTGATAGGACTTGGGGCGCGAGAATTGAGCATGAACGTTACCTCGATCACCCAGGTGCGACGCCTTATTGGGGGAATTAACGCGGGGGATGCGGCACGCTTGGTTGAAAGCGTTCGCTCAAGTGAAACGGTCGAAGAGACCGAGAGTCTGCTCCGTAAGTACTATCTGGAAAACTGGGGTGCTCTTTTCCCGCCCGGTCTGCTCGAGGTCAAGCACCGCTAATAATTAAAAAAACTAGAATTCTTCCGCTTTTGTTTGTTTACATGAGCGGAACTCTCGTTGGCCCCAACGCGGGTTCGTTGGGCGACCATGTGGACCAGGAATGGAGCAAGCGAGATGTTTCGATCTCTAGGTGATAAGAATCGAGTGCCGAGCCCAATACCTCTGATATGGGCTGCGGTATGGGTACTAACTGTCGCGTCGGTGTTATCGGGACAGACGACCGCTACCAACGCGAGGAACAACCCGTTTTCCCCGAGCCCGCCTGGAAAGTCCAAACGGACCGCTGCGGCGGCCTATGTTTTGTCGGACCCCAAGACAGACAACGTTCTGATCTATCCTGGCGACATAGTTGAGTTTGTGGCTGACAAAGGGGACCTGCGCGGGGGAACGGGCATCTTCTATTTTGTATCTGGCGAGGTCGTTTCGGCCGGCCAACGTGAGTATGTTGACGGGCTGACGCTTTATCAAGCTGTAACGGCGGCAGGCGGACCAAAGGGCGACCCGAAGAAAGCGATCCTTAGGAAGAACAACGCTGGCATGCTCGTGAGCTTTGAACACAATTTGCGTGCGATCAAGAGCGGAAAGGCCCAGGACCCGGCATTGTTGGCGGGCGACGTAGTCGAGATAAAAAACTAAGATTCTTGTAACAAAAAATTGGATTGTTGAACATTATTTGCTATGATTTAGGCGCCGTGGTAATGAAATGCGTCGGGTGATCGCTTTTGCTTCAAGCAACAGAGGAAAGTCCGAACACCATAGGACAGCGAGCCGGATAACATCCGGGCACCCGGAAACGGGTGACGACAAGTGCAACAGAGAGCAGACCAGCCCGGATAAAACCGGGTGATGGGTGAAAGGGTGAGGTAAGAGCTCACCGGCGTGGCTGGTAACAGTTCGCGGCCAGGTAAACTCCTCGCGGTGCAAGGCCAAATAGGGAAACGTGGATATGCGGGCGGTCCGTCCGCAATCGTCGAGAGCGATCTCGGCGACGCGTTTCCGGGTAGGCCGCTCGAGCCATGCGGCGACGCATGGCCTAGATGAATGATCGCCACATGCGCCTCGCGCGTAGTGTACAGGATTCGGCTTATAGTCGCATTTCATTACCCTGGCAAAACGCGCTCTTTTTGTAGAAAAATTTCAGGAGAATTGACTTTTTATGGCCAACCGTAAGGGTGTATTTATCGGTGCGTATGTGCCCAACGAGCTAAAGGAATCGCTCAGGCGCCGGGCAGCCGGCGAGCATCGCACTCTCTCTCAGGAAATAACACGCATTCTGGTCGAAGCCGTGCACGGAAAGGGACTTCCGGCGGGCAGTGTCGATCGCCGCAACACGGCGGTCGTGCCGCGTCGCCGGTCAACCGACCCCCCGATCCGGCGACGAGCCGAGGACCTGCCATATATTCCGCCCGAAGGGAAAAAGAAATGATACCTTTAGATATGTTTCCGAAGCGTTGCCATATTCATATTGGTAACGCTTTTTCAGCGCTTTGATTGTTTGTTACCATCTCATCAGATGCATCGAAATACACTCGCTTTCGTTATCGTGGCCGCCTTGGGTGGGTTTGTGGCGGGATTTTGGCTCGCAAATTCGTTGAATCGTTCGGCCGGCAACGCGATAAATGCCGTTCCCACGCAATCATCGACATCGGCCCCGGGCCAAACGCAAGACCCGCTCGAGACCGAACTTTCTCCGGATGAGTTGCGTGCGAAGATCGCAGAGGCGGATCAAAACCCATCGAATTTTACATTTCAGAAGGATCTCGGCACATCGCTCTATCGTTACGCCGCGACGAAGCAGGACCCGACGCTCCTCGAGCAAGCAAGGAGGCTGCTGACCCGCGCAGATACCCTCAACTCCAAGGATTTTGACGTCTTGGTCGCGCTTGGGCATGCCCATTTTGATATTGGTTTTCACAAGCGCGATGCGGTTAGTTTTCAAAAAGCACGCGAAGTTTACACGCGAGCGCTCGCCATCAGGCCGGACGACCCAGATATAAAGACCGATCTCGGGCTGACCTATTTTCTACAGGAGCCGCCGGACTATGACAAGGCGGCGGCACAGCTAACGCGAGTCTCCACCGACAACCCGCGGCACGACCGCTCGCTCCAGTTTCTCGTCCGGACATTTGTCAAACAAGGTAAGCTCGCCGATGCGGAAAAGGCTTTGGAGAAGATCAAGAGTATCAATCCGGGTAACCCGGCGATAACGGAGTTGACCACGCAGATCGCCGATGCGCGCAAGGGTGTTAGCGGATGAGAGAGATATTCTTTATTCTGCTGGTTGTTTTCGTGATACTGGCTTTGACCGCGATCCGTTATCGCAAACAGATCGCCGGCATGATCGGGCTGGCCCGCATGCTCAGGCAGGCAAAACGCTCGGCGGCCGAGAGGGTGCAAACCTTTCCGAAAGAAATTCAGGCGACAAATCCGCTCGTGAATTGCTCAAAATGCGATATCTGGGTGCCGCAGGCCAAGGCGGTAAAATTTCGGGACGGCTTCATCTGCTCAAAGGTGTGCGAGAAAGAGGCGGCACGGTCAGAACCACCTGCAATAGCGGGTGGTTGAACTTAGACATCACCAGACCTCACCTGGAATAATAGACTTAAAATCAGCCCGTTGGCGCAGGTGACTGTTTACGATACAAACCGGTCCAGGTACCACGCGATCATCCGGTCGCCAAAAAGAAGGGCAACGATCGAGCCTATCCCGAGAAATATGCCGAACGGAAGCTGCATCTGAAAGTCTTTCTCCTTTTGGCGCATGACAAGAACGATCCCGATAAAGGCCCCGGCAAAGGCGCCCAAAAAGATAGTCAAGAGCGTCAGTCGCCAGCCCAGCAGCGCTCCGACGCCGAACATCATCTTGACATCGCCTAATCCCATGGCCTCGACGCCGCGCAGACGTTTCCACAGCTCGCCAACAGCCCACAGCGAGCCACCCCCGATAATGCCGCCAAATATCGCGCCCGCCAGGCTGACCAGCCAGGCCGGGTACCCGGCCGCCGACAGTTGGTTGATCGGCGAGTGCATGAGGTCTGAAAAGTAGCTTCCGGCGAAAGCAAGCGGGAAGATCACGCGGACAGCCAACGCAAAAACCAGCAGCGGATAGGTGATGACATTCGGCAGGATCATGTGTTCTGCGTCAATAAAGATGAGAGCGATCATGGTCGAGACAAAGACAAACGCGACCGGCAAAAACGGCGTCCAGCCGATCTGCCAATACGTCAAGATAAAGATCCCGGCTGTAAGGAGTTCGATCGCCGGATAACGCACGGATATCGGCTGCTTGCAGCTCGCACACTTGCCGCCCAGCATTATCCAGCCAAGGATCGGCACGTTGTGGTAAAACTTGATCGCCGTATTGCAATTCGGACATGCCGAACCCGTCATGAGCGACTGTTCAGTAGGCACTCGATGTATAACGACATTCAGGAAGCTGCCAATGCACCCTCCGACGACAAAGACAAAGATATAGGCAGCGAAGTCTGGCAGACCCGTTAGGGCTTCGAACGTTTGGGTTTGCATCAAGAATGAAGAATGTGTGAAATGATCGCCGCAAACATAATAAAGCTTTTGGGCAGGAAAATGGAAGAGGTTGTGTGAAGGCCCTATTCTACATCAAACATTTTCCATTTCTGGTTAGCGCGATCGCAGGCGCCGCGAAGCCATGCGAATGATGCTCCATGTACTGGAGTCGCTGTCGAAAACCGTGTTCAGGCCCTGTTCTTCCATCGGCGGGTCACCCATTCGTTCGTCGCCCGCCTTCCAAAAAGGCTGTCCGGTGATCGGCCGTGCGGTACCGCCGAAAGCCCAGAAGTTTGCTCCAGCAATATGCGGAATGGTCCGCACGCTAGAGAGAACTTTCTCATAATACTCGTCGCGCTTGGATGTGGGCGACCCTGGATCGAACGACATAGCATCGCGCGGCAGCCCAAATTCCTCGATAACAAGCGGCTTGTTCAACCGAACAGCCACGGTGGTGTTCTCTTCAATGTATTTGATGCTTAGGTCGAGTGCATTTGCGAATCCAGTTTTCAGGTCTCCGCCGGTGATCCAGCCCCAATTTTTCGGCCAGATGTGAATGGTCAGGTAATCGATATTTGCACCGGCGTGGATCTCCTCGAATAACCGAAGGCTTTCGGTCCCGATCCGGCCTTCGTGGCCGATGGTTATCAAATGGTTTTTGTCGATCGACCGGATATGGGACGCGGCGTCGGCTATCCATTTCTTGTAGGCCTCGTTTGCAGCCGGGCGCATAGGGCGGGGCTCATTTGCCAGCTCCCAGGCAAAGATGGTGGGGTCGTCGACGTACTTCGTCTTGGTTATCTTGTTGGTTCGCTTAACGATCAGGTCCGCTTGCTTTCGATAGCCTACCTTGCACGCTTCGCAGGAATAAAACTGGGCGACAATATCGCGAAGTTCGTCCCAGGTCGGCTTCGCCGCAAGCCATTTGTCCGGCACGACGCGGTTCCAGATCAGATATTGCTGAAACCCGCCGCTCCATTCCCAGTTGTTGCTGAAAAAGATGACAGCGTGCATTTTTCGTTTTGCCATCTCGACGAGCACGATGTCGAGTCCGTCAAGGACCGATTCGTCAAATTCTCCCTGTGCAGGCTGCAATGGCGGGCCGACGCGTTCGACGCCGTTCAACAGCCCTGTCCCCTCGGCCCCCGCCATTATCCGCAGATTTGTAACGCCGTTGGCCTTAAGAAAATCGAGCTCGCGCCGAAGCCTTTCAATACCTCGTTTTCGGTCCTTTTCCAATCCCAACAGACCGCCGTACCAGTAATTGGTGCCTACGAAATAATGAGGCCGGCCGTCGAGGATGAACTGATGGCCGCGTGCCGCGACGAACGGGCCCTGGGCCAAAGAAGACGCGACCAAGGTCGCGGAGACAAGAATCAAAACAATCGTGCGCAAGAGCATGGAAACGATCATAGATCATTTCGCACTCTCACCATCCCGCAAATTGCTGGTCAAGGACCGTTTTTTGCACTATGATTGGTGCATCAAAATGTTAATAAAGCGCAAATTGCTGCTCCTCGTTTTTGCGGTCCTGACCTCATCGAGCGTAATGATCGCTCAGCAGCAGCCACTTTCAGCCGAGCAATATTTCGAGCTCGGTGCCGAGGCCGCTCGGTCCGGGCGGTTTGACGAAGCCATTTCGAATTTTTCGCGCGCTCTTGTTCTGGCACCCCGAATGATCGAGGCATTCAACGGAAGGGGCGCTGTATATACTCGCCTGCAGCTTTTCGAAAATGCGGAAGCCGATTTTACCGAAGCTATCCGGATAAACGGCAAGTATGCAGTGGCCTACTACAACCGCGGGATCTCGTTCGGAGCTCGCGGCCTGGACGAAAAAGCCCTGGAGGAATATAACCATGCCATCAGACTCAATCCGGACTATTTTGAGGCCTATCTGAACAGGGGAGCGCTGTATGGCAAGCAGCTTCGCTACGATCTCGCGATCGCGGACTATTCGAAAGCGGTCTATGTGAACAGGCAGTACACAACTGCTTATTACAACAGGGGAGTTGTCTACACTAAACTGGAAAAAGGGGACCTAGCGATCGCCGATTTTAACGATGCGATACGGATAAGCCCGCGACATTTTAGGGCGTTGGTAAACCGCGGCGGCATATATTTTAAGCAGAAGAAGTACGATCTCGCGGCTGCCGACTTGGATCTCGCGATATCGATCAACCCCGAGTTTTCACAGGCGTTTTACAACCGCGGTATTTTGCACAGTCAGCGGGCCGATCTGAATGCAGCGATACGGGATTACACAACGGCGATCCTGCATGCCCCCAAATACGCTGATGCATATTACAATCGGGGACTGACATACCTTAGGCAGGGAAATAGCCCGTCAGCCATAGCGGATCTCACCAAAGTTGTAGAGCTCGATGCGAAATATTCGAACGCCTTTGCGTTGCGCGCTATGGCCCATTGTTCGTCGGGACAAACAGAGCTTGCCCGCTCGGATGAGGAGGCGGCGATCGCCCTTGGCGGGGCGTTGA
>DATLNN010000106.1:0-7705 GCA_035536695.1 Pyrinomonadaceae bacterium
GCTCAACGCGGCGGAACGGGCCATTTTTTACGCGAAAGTCAACTATGGCCTCGGCAGTCTTGCGTCCGATGTGCGGCAGCCGCTCGAGTTCATCAGCCGACGCGGTGTTGATATTGATCGGCGGAGTGTTGGCCGCACTGAACAGCTTCGCCCCAGCACCGGCATTTTCCTGCCGGCTGCTGCATGCCGTCAGAAGGGTAACAGTCAGTAGGATCGAAACGACAATCCGCATCGTTATTTTCGTGATCCTTTCTGCGTTTTGGCTGTCCAGACGAGTGTCATGGATCCACCGACCTTTAGACTTGACCATTCGGCGCTGACACGGTCGAACTCCCGGCATATACGCTCGATCGCCACGTTCGAAACATCGCCGTAGTCGGGCACATCATCGAATGGGCCGCCCATCCAGGTGCGCTGCGCGACAAAGATCACCCTCTCGGACAGCTCCGCATCCTTGCGGCTCTCGGCTGAGATACGGGTCGATCGCCTTTTCGCCCGGCTGTTCTTTGGTGCATCGATCGGGCGAAAAGTATTGGCATTCCCACCGGCCGCGAGCTGCCCGAACACGCCCATCAGGCCAAGTTCATTCTCGACAACGAAATGGGCCATGTCGTGCGGCAGCAAAGCGTCGTAGCCCGGGGCCGGATCCATGATCGACTTTACGACGCCCGCACCCTCGACCGATACGCTGTAACGCCGCTCGCCTGTTCTTGTGAATGTGACGTTCATCAAACTTGGCCATGCCTGAGTGTTCAGTAGCCCGCACATAAGTAAGGGCCATCTGATCAAGATTCAACTCGATCGAACTGCAGCAGGCTTCCAGCTATCTCTCCTAGAAATCGATAGCACCCATCCCCTACGCTTGCCCTTACTTACGTCCGGGCTACTGACACGGGGACCGTCCGCGCTACTGTTCGTTCTCCATCTCGGCGATATCCTGCACGTCCTCATAGGCTTTTTGCAAGACCGGTCGGGCGCGCGTCGATCCGTCCATTTCGCCTATATAACCCTCGCGGACCATCGCATCAAGGATGGCCGCAGCGCGTCCATAGCCGACACGCAGATGACGCTGGAGAAGCGACGTCGAACCGCGCTTGGCCTGAACGACGCAACGCAGGGCGTCATTGAACAACGGATCGCGGCGGCCGGGCAGGTCATCGCTGTCATCGAGTTCCTCTTCGGTCTTTGTGATCGTTGCGTCGTATTCAGGCCTGCCTTGCGGCTTGATGAATTCGACGACCTTGTTTATCTCGGCCTCGTTCACGTACGCTCCGTGAACGCGCGTGACATTCGAGTTGCCCGGCGGCAGGAACAGCATGTCGCCCTGCCCAAGCAGGCTCTCGGCTCCATTGCCGTCGATGATCGTACGAGAATCCACTTTTGACGAGACACGAAATGAGATCCGGGACGGAAAATTTGCTTTGATCAATCCCGTAATAACATCGACCGACGGCCGCTGGGTTGCTAGTACAAGATGTATACCGACGGCACGTGCCATCTGGGCGAGCCGCGTTATTGACTCCTCTACTTCTTTTCCGCTGACCATCATCAGGTCGGCCAGTTCGTCGATGATGATGACGATGAATGGCAGCTTCCTGGGCTCGTTACCTTCATGATCCACCACGCCGACATCCCGGCGGCGCTTCATCTCGGTGTTGTAGCCGTCAATATTTCTAACGCCGTAGCTTGCCAGGTCCTTGTAACGTCGCTCCATCTCAACCACGGCCCAGCGAAGAGCAACGGCGGCCCGTTTTGGGTCGGTGATGATCGGCGTCGCAAGATGCGGGATGTCGGCATACAGGCCAAGCTCTAACCGCTTTGGATCGACCATAATGAACTTGACCTCGTCAGGTTTTGCCTTGTAGAGGATAGACATCACCAAGGTGTTAACGCCCACCGATTTGCCCGCACCGGTCGCACCGGCGATCAGCAAATGCGGCATCTTGGCTAGGTCGGCAACGTATTTTGCCCCGTCAATTGTCTTGCCGAGGCCAAGTGTCAGGAGCGATTCTGACTTCCGGAACTTGTCCGATTCGATCACCTCACGAAGAAAGATGACCTCGCGTTTATGATTCGGGACCTCGATCCCGACATACGACTTGCCAGGTATTCGATCGATCCGTATCGACGGGGCTTTAAGTGCGAGGCACAGATCGTCGACGAGGCCGGTTACTCGCGAGTATTTCACGCCCGCCGCAGGCTTGAACTCAAATGTTGTTACGACAGGCCCCGGCGCGATGTGCATTACCTTGCCCGGTACGTTGAACTCTGCGGTCTTTTTGGCCAGTAGCGACGCCACTTCGCGGAGCTCGGATTCCTGATGAGTAAGTGGGGGCGGAACCTCGGTCAGTAGATCTGACGTGGGCAGCTTGTAATTGTCATAGTTTTGCGCGGCCGTTGCGTCGAGCGGCTCGTCGGATATTACGTCCGGCTCGATCGGGGGTGCCTCCTCGACCTCTTCTATCTTTTTTCGCTTACCCACAGGGATCTCGTCGATGTCGGGACCGTCAACCTTTGTTGTTGCATACGGGTCGTCCCTCGAATCGATCGTCGGGATCGAATCGATCCGCTCGTACTCAAACAATGGCTCCGACCGGCCGACCGCTGCCGCGGCCACTTTCATCTGCGTGTCGCCGATGGCGATAGTCGGCGGGAGGGCATCGTCAACATGCTCACGCTTCCCCTTTCGCTTCTGTGCCCGTTCATGGGCCTCAGAGATCTGACCCGATCTGGCCTCGCGCCGTTTTGCTCGCCATTCGTCAACACGGATCTTAAGGTTCTCACCCGCTACATCAAAATGGCCGAGAAAGCCCGCGAGCGTAAAATTAGTGATCAGTAGGATCGAGCTGACGAAAACGGCCGCCAATAATATGCCCGTACCGATCGAACCGATAAAATAGCTCGTGCCTTGTGCAGCGGCTTCGCCGACCATACCACCGTAACCGCCAAAAAGAGCGATCAGACCGGAAAGCGAGGCTGCAAAAAAGAGATAACCGGCAACGCGGGCAACCCGCGGCACGAGCGTTTCGGACTGATACACGCGAAAAGCGATCAAACCTATCAATACCGGGATCAGATATGCCGTCCAGCCAAAAATGCTGAGCAGAATGGCCGCAATATTCGCTCCGACAACACCGATCCAATTCTTCGTCCCGGTCGATCCGCCGCCGGTCGAGATCAGGGACCGGTCTTCGGCGCTGCTCGAGATGATACATAGCAGCACAAGGACCGCCGTTGCGGCAAGGATAATGGCCAGAACGTCGTTCCAATGCGAGTGTTTAGGAGCTTTTCCAGCCTTTTTCTTGAGCAGAGTGGTGCCATCGGCGAGACAAAAATTAATGTCGTCGTCCTTGTAAACCTCGCTGCATGTGGGACAAACTTTCATCTGTTCAGACTCCCGCCTTTAGGCGGCCTTTTCTTAGGCAGAGCCGCCTAAAGGCGGGACTCCGAACTCGCTCCCCTTTTAAACACCAAAAACTCCTTAATAAAATCGTCGATGTCGCCATCCAGCACGCTGTCGATATCGGTTTTTTCAAATTTCGTCCGCGTGTCTTTTACGAGCCTGTAAGGATGCAGAACGTAATTGCGTATCTGCGAGCCGAACGCGATATCCTGCTTCGTCGCCTCGAGCTCGGCGGCCCCTTCGCGGCGTTTTTCGAGCTCGAGCTCATAGAGTTTCGATCTGAGAACCTGCATCGCAACGGCGCGATTCTGTAATTGCGACCGCTGATTCTGACAAGTTACCACAGTATTGGTAGGAATATGCGTGATTCTTACGGCGCTGTCCGTTACATTGACATGCTGCCCTCCCGCGCCGGACGAACGATACGTATCTATCCGAAGATCTTTGTCCTCAATATTCACCTCTATGTTCTCGTCGATCTCCGGTGATACGAACAGCGAGGCGAAAGACGTCTCTCGGCTGCCGCCAGAGTTGAATGGTGAGATGCGAACAAGCCTATGAACACCGGCCTCTGCCGCCAGCAACCCGTATGCATAATCACCCTCGACGCGAAAAGTCGCGGATTTTATTCCCGCTTCGCCGCCCGCTTGCTCATCCAGTATCTCGGCCCGGAAGCCGCGTTTCTCGCACCAGCGCAAATACATCCTGAGCAGCATCTGAGCAAAATCCTGAGCATCGGTTCCGCCGGCGCCCGCCTGGATGGAGCAGATCGCGTTGTTCAGGTCGGTTTCCCCGGACAACAGGCTCTCGATCTGTGCCGCGTCGGCCTCTTTTTCAAGCCGCGTAACCAACGTTTGCAGCTCTTGTGCCGAATCCGCGTCCTCAGCCGCGAATTCGAATAACACCTCGGCATCCGAGACGCCTGTCTCAAAGCCTTCCTGCTGCTTCAGCGCCCGCTCGATACGGCTGCGCTGCTGAACAACTTTCTGAGCGCGTTCCTGATCGTCCCAAAACCCCGGCTCAGAGATCAATTTTTCCGATCTCTCCAGTTCCGCTCGTTTGGCAGGGGCGTCAAAGAAACCTCCCAAGTTGGGCAACTTTGTCTTTGATCTCGTCGAATTTAGTTTGAAGTTCGGTTAGTTCCATTTGATCGTATTTTACCGCAGAGACGCTCAGCACGCAGAGAAGAAACGATAAATCTCGAAATGAACCCGGTGTTTTGGATGGCATTAAGCGGAAGGCCGCTCGTGACCCGCGGGTGAGTGCATTACTCGAGATGGCCTGCAGAGGGCTTGCGCCTTGCCCCGCTGTCCTGCTGTCCCAGCTGTCCCAGCGTTTTTTCAAAACTACTGACTTGTGACTACCGACTTCCGACTACCGCCTTGTCCCACGTCCCGCTTGTCCCGCGTGTCCCATTGTCCCGTTTGTCCCGCAGAGGTTTGCACACAAGACCGGGCCTCTCTCCCCGGACAACCGACAACCGACAACTGACAACTGCCCTTGTCCCGTGTCCCGCTTGTCCCACTTGTCCCGCTGTCCCGTTTGTCCCGCAGAGGTTGGGACAAAACGTAAATTCTTAATTACAATAGATTTACCCAAAACCTCTTTTCCGACTGGTGGCGGCGCTTCACCAACGGCGTGGTTTTTGCGAAATCTTTGCTTCGGTAAGAGGGCTTTCACCTATCCACACAGGCCAAAGGTGAGTGTGAAACGTTGACGAAAACAACTCCGTCAGGCTTTTTCAGTTTCAAAGAACATGAATCCACAAACATGCAGATCCAGCCGGGCCAGTATAGCATGAATGTGCTACTGATTGCAATACGTTGTATAGGTGCAACGCAACCGCGGGCGAATTCATGCGGGATTACGGCGATAAAGTATCTTATTCCCTTTTTCTTCCTTTGCGTTCTTTGCGGCATTGCGGGAAACGGCATTTTTTCACGCAAAGACGCAAAGAACGCAAAGAAATCGCAAGCGGGAAAGCAGAGAAGAAGTCGCGACACGGCCTCCGCTCGCGCGCTGCGGCCTTTACGGGCGGGGTGCCGTACTTCGTCGCGCCATAGCAAAGATCAAAAGGCCGATGGATATCATTGAACACAGCCAGGCAAACCAATCGCCATATTTTACATAGAATGTCTGTGAACCGTCCGATCTACCGACCGCCCAGACCCGGCTCGCTTCGTCGTAGGTCGGCGCTGCGTCAGCGATGTTGCCGCGTCCGTCGATGTAGGCGGTGACGCCGACATTTGTCACGCGCAGGACGGGACGGTTTGTCTCCACGGCCCGGAATACGGCATTTGCCAGGTGCTGACGAAGAACCGGCGTTGGCCCAAGATAGCCGTCATTGGTCATCTCGATGATCACGTCTGCCCCGTTTCTTACATAAGCTCGGGACAATTGGCCGAAATGGGATTCAAAGCAGATCATAACCCCGGCCCTCGCCTCACCCAGGGGGAAGAGATCGTACTCGCCGCCATACGAGAAATTACCGACAAACCCCGGCAAGATACCGTCCAGGAACCAAGGCACGGCCTCGCCAAATGGCAGCAGGTAGATCTTATCGTACTGCCCTACTTCGCTTCCCTGTGGGCCGACCATCACGGCCGAGTTGAAGTATCTGCCATTCGTCGCGTCCGGCTCGGCCGAATTGAACAGCACGTTCACATTATTTCGGCGGGCAAAATCATGGATAAACTGCTGAAACTCCCGATCGTCGTTGTACATATAGTTCATCGGCGATTCGGGGAGTATGACCGTGGTCGGTTGTCGGCGGTCAGCGGTCAGCTTTTTTATTTCAGCCTCGGCAAGTTCTATTTGACGCGTGCGACGCTCACGCCATTTTGTTTGATCGAGGCCGCTCATAGGGACGTTGGGCTGGACCGCGACGATCTGGGCAGAGGCAGTGGGGTTTGGCACGCTCCGCTGTTTACCGGCCGGGCCCCAAAGCGCAACTAGCACGGCGAGCGCCCCCCAAAATACGGCAATAGCAAAGTAGACCGGCCGCTTGTTCTCAGCGGCGATCAGTTCGAGATTGCTCCAAAAGACAAAGGTGCTAAACGCGAACATTGCAAACCCAACAAGATAAACTCCGCCGATCGAGGCGGGCAACAGCACGTCGGGCGTAAAGGCCTGTGAATAGCCTATGGCGTTCCAATTGTTACCTGTGAGCCAATATCGCAGGAACTCGGTGCCGGTCCAGATGAATGGCGTCGCGGCCCAGGCCAAACGCCCGAACCGCCGAAGCAGCAAAGCCAAAACCGCCGCAAAAACCGCCGGAAATACCCCGGAGACCGCCGTGACGCAGAAGAACAACAGATACGCCAGCCACCACGGGAACCCGGCGTAAGTTATGGGAGCGAACGTCAGCCACCAACAGGTACCAAAGAAGAAGAAGGTTCCAAACACCCAACCAACGGCAAATGATCTGATCGCGGAGGCCTTTTCGCGTTCCACCGCCCAGATCAAAAGTATCGGGGCAAACCACCCGAGGAACCCGTATTCAAAATCGGGGAAAGCCAGCATGAGAATTGCGGCACCAAGCAGCGCGAGCAGGATATTTGGCCAGGCGGGCAGTATCTTGTCCAATAGACTCACCCGGTCATTCTATCAGCCTGGCCGCATGGCGGTTAACTGGTTACATATGGTTGCTGTATCAACGTCGGCGTCGATTCACCAATATGCATTTTCGAAGTAAGTGATAAATGACAAGTGAAATGGCAAGCTTCAGAACTTTTCACTTCGCACACTTATTTCGAAGGAACCACATCGCATCGCTACTTTATCTTCCAGAATGAACGATTGATGGCCAGACCAACAATATTCGTCATGCTCGTTGTGACAAATTCTGTCATTTAGCCCGATACGATGTCGCAAATCCGTCAGATTGCACGGTCACGCTCCTATAGAGTCCCGCATCCGTTCAGACTGAACGAAAATGAGCTATAACTGGAAATTAGGCGAAATTAGCTTATAAACGAAGGAAAGCCCGACTTGGTCGGGCTTTTTATAGGAAGGGCAACTGTAGGAACGCTCGGAAGGTGTAAAGCACAGTGGCAAACCGCGCTCGGAGTAGTGGTGGCGGCGGGGTCTTGAATAAACTGCATTCAAGCTAGCCGTGATTGTCTATTGCACGTAGCGTGCCACGGGATCAGTAAATAGTGAACAGTGAACGGTGAACAGTCACAGCAAAAGAAAAAAGCCCGAAACATCGGGCTTTGCAGCGGTGTAAAGAAATGTAAGCGACTCACTTCTCAAACTTTCACTGTCCACTATTCACTGTTCACTGCATTATTTAGAGCATCT
>DATLNN010000107.1:0-5518 GCA_035536695.1 Pyrinomonadaceae bacterium
TATGTTCCGTAGAAGCTAAATATCGGGATGGAGCAGGCCGCAAATTAGCATTTTAGCCACAGGATGGTGATGTCTTTTTCGAGTCGGTGAAATTCATGGTCGCCGGTCACCAGGGTGGCGGCGGATTGTTTGGCGAGGGCAGCGGCGAAGCAGTCGGCGTAGGAAATGCCGCCCTGGGCTTTGTAGCTGGCGGCGATCTTTGTAATGGGCCAATCTACGTCGATGATCTCTATGCCAAGGCTCTGGATCACCTGAAGCGCGAGGTCAGCCTGGTCCGGGCCGCGGCGTTGGGCAGAAATATACCAAACCTCGCCTGCATTGATGGCCGATATCGACAGTTTCGCGCCTCGGTCGTGTGCATCGCCGATGATATCGATCACGCGTTGCGCGGGTTTTTCGCCCTGAAGGTAGGCGAGCACCGGCCAGGAATCGAGCACGATTGGCGTTGCCGCTGTCATTTAGCTATGAGTTGCCTAAGATTTTCGATCCTCGCGCTTTTTGTCGCGTCGGCGTTCGCGGGCCAGGTCTTGCAGTAGAGGAACGCCACGAAACATGCCACTCATTCGCTCGATGTACTCCCGAGTTATCGGCCTTAGGATGATCTGCGCGTTCTTCTCATCGAGCTCTATCTTGATACGCGTTCCCGTCTTGATGCCCAGCTTTCGGCGAACCGATGCCGGTATGACTATCTGGCCTTTCGTTGTGGCTATCGTTTCCATCCGTACTGCCATAGGAGTAGCGTACCACATCGTAACAATGTAGGTCAATCCGATGGCGTCTTACATCTCTGGATGATGCGGCCTATAGCCACGGTGTTGGGACGTCCGAATTGTTCGGAGGTCGCTAACGCTTCGATAAAACCGGCTTGTGCCAAGATCACTTGCGCTTTCCGCGGGACTTTTCATTAGACCAGCAACGACCCAGTCGCTACCGCGCCCGGTTCTGACTTGGTACGTTGACCTTTTTTGCTTCGGCAGGGAATGTGCCTTTTAGAAAGGTTTCGATGGCCGGGAAGAAAATGTCGGGTGTTTCGACCTGGGCCATGTGGCCCGCTTTTTGGATCAGGAACAGACGTGCGTTCGGGTACCCGGCCGCCCAGAATTCGGAGCTTTTTTGCGGTATGACGTCGGCGACGCCGTGGATGACGAGAACCGGGGCCTTTACCACGCCGAGCATTGGCATCAGGTTGTAGTCGCCAAGACTCGCCCAGGCATGGGCGTTCACCGTGCGCTGCGTGCGGAGCGTCTCCATAGGCGGAGCGCAAACGTCGCCCTTGAAATTGAGACCGTCGAATGTCTGCCCGTACGTGTAGGTCCGCAGTATGAAGGTATAGATCTCGCGGCAGTGGGCGAGCAGGTCTTTGGCCGCCATCCACACCTCGGGGCGCATCATTGGCCTTGCCCGCTCGTTCTGTTGGCGCGTATAGAGCTTCGCCGTCCGGCGAGAGATCTCATCCTCCATATCGTGAAGAAATCCACGCGTCGGGCCGGCCGGGCTGTCAAGGATCATTCGTTCGACGTGGTCGGGATGAGCGACCGCGTAGAGCGACACGAGCAACCCGCCCCACGAATTGCCGATGAGCGCCATTTTTTCGAGCTTGAAGTGCTTGCGCAATGCCTCAAGATCGGCGACGTGCTGTTCGTAACCGAGCTTGTTGCCGTCGGTGATCAATTCGGAGCGGCCCTGGCCGCGCTGGTCGTAGTAAATCACACGTCTATTCTTTGCGAGCGGCCCAAAGTCAGGCCGGATCGATTCGAGCGAATTGCCCGGCCCGCCGTGTACAGCGACGAGCGTCTCGCTCCCCTTGCCTTCGATCTTATAAAAGATCCGCACCTTGTCGGGCGTCAGGATGTAACCCTCCGACGATGCGTCCGGCCCGACGGCCAGGGCCGCGGGTATCGAAAACAGAATGACGAAAAAGATCGAAGCATGTCTCTTCATATGAATGTATTGTTGGGGAAAGTCCTCGGTGGAATTCTAGCACTAACTGTGACAGGGGGAAACGGAAAACTTTTCGTCGCGCGGACGGGTAAGCCACGGCGTAGAGCGAGATCAGCAGCCTGCCCCACGAGTTTCCGAGGAGTGTCATACGTTCGAGCTTGAAATGCTGTCTAACAGCATCGAGATCGGCGACGTGGTGCTGGTAACCCAGTTTGCCGCCGTCCTTGATCAGCTCAGAGCGTCCGTTGCCTCGTTGGTCGTAATAGATCACGCGCCTACCTCGCGCCAGCGGCTCGAGATCGGCCCGGATGGATTCGCGTGAATTCCCCGGTCCTCCGTGCACGGCTACCAATGTCTCAGATCCGCTGCCTACGACTTTATAAAAGATGCGCACGTTGTCCGGCGTGACAATAAAGCCCTCAGCCGGCTCGACGGCAGGGGTTTGTGCGACAAGACTCGTGGCGCGCAGAAAGAAAACGAGGGCAGCGAGGGACAGGTAAAGTCTTGACTTCATACGGGAAGATTCTATCAAAAGCGCCGAGCGGAAGGTCAACGTTTCCGATAGGAGTGGTAGCCGGTGGAAATACTTGGAAGAGGAGTCCTCGCAATACGGCATGCAGACGTTTGACCAGTCGCTGTTCTACCTCTATTCATCCGGTCTGATCACTCTGGACGAGGCCCTTCGAGGGTCGACCAATCCAGACGAGTTTCGTCTGCGCCTTGCCGGCATTCAGAACACTACAACCCTCTCGCGCGAGCAAATGGAAAAATCAAACGGTGTGGGTACGGTCAGCGATTTTATCTGTCGGGGTTGAGCGATCAGGCAAGAAAGAGGAATTGCTGTCTCGCCCGGGTATCTATCCCACCAGGGCCCGAGTCAGCCGGAAATGATCGTCTAAATCCTAACAAATCTTTTTATTTCAAGCGTTTTCCGCGCGGGGAAGTCTTGACAGACGGCCCTGCGCACGTGTAAATTTTACTATTACCTTTTGAGCGGAAGGATCGGAAATCCGGGCAATAAGATCGTTGCATCGAATTCGCATCTGCTTTTGGGATGGCAAAATCTGCTTCGGTGAATGGTTCGTTTTTTTTCGCCTGTATAGAGGTAATAACGTTCGAGAACAGGAAATTAAGAAGGAAGTTAAAAACGAGTAAATGATAAACGAGGCAAACCAGGACGCTGAAGAATCGCAAGCGATCGAGAAAACAGCGACAGAACAACCAGAATCAACAAACCCGACGGCCGAAACTATTCCGTCAGTTAGCCCCGAGGGGGCCGGCCAGGCCGCTGCACAGGAACAGGAACCACAACCTCCGCCGGCCACTGAAGCCGCGGTGCCCGCTCAGGCCTCCCCGACATTACCAGACGAAGTGGGAGGAACGAACCAACCGGCCTCGGCGGAGAACACGGCGACCGGATCGGCGACCGAGCCGGCGGCCCCGCCGTCACCCGTTGTGGCCGCACCCCCGGAGCGTAAACCGAACCGCGTGGTGATGGCTCCAAAAGTGCCATTCGCACCGGCTCCGACACCACCAGCACCTGCACCACCGGCACAGACGCGACCGGCGCCTTCGGCCCGCCCGTCTGCTGCGGTCGAGGACTCGCCGACCGGCGACATTGATTTTGGGGCAATACTCGAACAGTTTGAGCAGGAACAGGCGGTTTTTCACCAGGGCGACCTGGTCGAGGGCAAGGTGGTTGGGATTACCGATCGAGGTGTCCTTGTGGATTTTGGCTACAAAAGCGAAGGATTTGTCCCGGTCGAAGAATTTACCGGCCCGGGCGGCGAGATGACCGCGGTGGTCGGCGATCCCGTCGAGGTGATCATACGCACCATGTCGGGCGACAGCGCTCCGCAGCTATCGCGTATCGATGCTCTCGGACGCAAGGTATGGGACGATATCGAGGCAGCCTTTAATTCGGAAACACCGGTCACGGGCCGCGTTGTCGACAAGACCAAGGGCGGCCTGCGGATAGACCTAAATGGTGTCGAGGCGTTTCTGCCGGGATCGCAGATAGACTCGCGTCCGATTCGCGGGCTGGACGCCTACATTGGGCAGGATATAGAGGCCCAGGTCATTAAGTTCAGCCGCCGTCGCAACAACATCGTCCTTTCGCGCAAGGTCATTACCGACAAGGTTGTCAATGAGCAGAAAGCCCAGACACTTGGCAAGATCGATGTCGGCTACATCGTTGACGGCGTGATCAAAAACCTTACCGAATACGGCGCGTTCGTCGATATCGGCGGTATCGACGGACTTCTGCATGTAACCGATATGTCATGGGGAAGAATTCACCATCCCGGTGATGTTCTCAAGGTCGGTGAGCACATTCAGGTCAAGGTGTTAAAGCTCGATCGTGAGCGTGAAAAGGTGTCGCTCGGCTACAAACAGCTTTTACCCGATCCGTGGTCGACAGTTGTTGAAGTTTATCCCGTCAACACCAAGCTCAAAGGTACGGTGTCTTCGGTGACGGAATATGGTGTTTTCGTCGAGCTCGAACCTGGTGTGGAGGGATTGGTCCACGTCTCCGAAATTTCATGGTCGCGGCGGGCGCAGAGCCCGAAACGCCTGTTCCATAAGGGGCAGGAGGTCGAGGTACAGGTTCTCGGTGTCGACACGGTCGAGAAACGTATCAGCCTCGGCATGAAACAATTTGCGGAGAATCCGTGGGAAACCGTGGATGTCCGATATCCTGTAGGCTCGAAGGTTAGAGGCAAGGTCCGAAACCTGACGGATTTCGGCGCCTTCATTGAGCTCGAAGAAGGTATTGACGGGCTCGTTCATGTGTCCGATATCTCCTGGGCCAAAAAGATCAAGCATCCTAAAGACGTTCTAAAGAAAGACCAGGAGGTCGAGGCCGTCGTGACGAGCATAGACAAACGCGGCCAGCGATTATCGCTCTCGATGAAGGACCTAACACCGAGCGCGTGGGAAGGCTTTGTCGCCACGCATCGGCCAGGAGACATTGTTCGAGGCAAGGTTTCCCGTTTCACTAATTTCGGCGTTTTTGTCGAGCTTGGCGAGGGCCTCGAAGGCCTATGTCACATTTCTGAACTGTCTGATGAGCGCGTCGACCGCCCCGAGTCGGTGGCAGAACTGGGACAGGAAATGGATTTCAAGATCCTGCGCATCGAACCGGCCGATCAAAAGATCGGTCTCTCGCACCGCGCGGTCGGCAAGGAAAGCGAGCCGGTCGTCGACACGAAGATCTATTCCACCGAGGCCAAGGGCGGAATGGCGAGCTTAGGCGAGCTGGCAAAGCTTAGACTTGGCGAAACTGACGACGCGTCATCAAGCACCCAAGAGGATCCCGAAGAGAAGAAGCGGGCCAAACAGGCTGTCAAAAAGATCAAGGCAGAGGAGTTTGCCGCCAAAGAGGCGCAGGCGGCGCTGGATGAGGCCGAACCGTCTGCCAATGAGATTTCCGTCAGCGGCGATCCGGGGGCCGACGAGTCGCCCGCAACGGAAACCGAAAATGCCCAGATTGGGGGAGTGTGGACAGGCGAGGATAACGCGAACGTCGAAACCCCCGCAGGGCAGGTATCCGCCGGCGGCGCCGAGTCGGCGGACGGCG
>DATLNN010000108.1:0-6880 GCA_035536695.1 Pyrinomonadaceae bacterium
GGGACGTGGGACAAGGCGGTAGTCGGAAGTCGGTAGTGGTAGTCAGTAGTCTTTGAAAAAACGCTGGGACAGTTGGGACAGTTGGGACAAGGGACAAGGCGGTAGTCAGTAGTCAGTAGTCGGTAGTCAGTAGTACTTGAAAAAACGTTGGGACAGCTGGGACAGTTGGGACAGCGGGCAGGCGGGACACGGGACAGATCAGTCGGCAGTTGGCAGGGCCGACGCACAGGCGATACTGCTCGACAGGCGGTATTCGCTGGTTCAGGCTTACTGCTTTTTGTCAGCGGCGGTGTTTGAGTTGGTGTTTGCGCTGGCGATCTGGCCTTGTTGTTCGGCCTCGCGTTTTAAGTCCTCAGGAGACTTCCATCCAGCTTTTTTGAGCAGGTCGACCGCGAATCGGACCGGGACCGCCATATTCGCGGCGGTGTTTTCGGTAAACACGCCAAAATTCACCCCGATGACACGACCGGCCTGGCCGAATAGCGGGGCGCCGGATCCGCCCTCGGCAGTTTTGGCATCATGTACGATCCGGCGGCCATCGAGATCGGTGATCGCTCCCTGGGTGGTCAGCGGAACGATCTTTTGCGATTGGGCGAGGAAATTGATGAGATTTTGGCGTGAATTGCCAAAGCGCTGGTTGATCGATTTAGCTTCATCGTCATCGACCATTGCGAGCAAGCGATCGGGACCGCTCGGGTAGCCCATTGTGACCACAGTTTTTCCGATCGCGGCCGAGTCAGTGTCGGTGTCAAGCGGCAGCGACGGGACCTCCTTTGGCACAGATGCGGGATCAATACTCGCAACGGCTATGTCCTCGCGGCCGCCAAGCTGGCGGATCCTCATTGGAAACGGCTGGGCAAAGTTTGGAAAATAGACGACCAGCCTTTTAATACGGGCCCTGCCATTTGCCGCCTGCATCATCTGTTTTACCTGGTCATCCTCTTCCCACGGCTGGACGACATGGCGATTGGTGACGATGTAGCCTTCGCCCACATGGAATCCGGTCCCGATAAAATCGTATTCGACGATCGATCCGTTGCCCTCGGTGGTAAGGCCGATCTGCGGCTGGGTCGGGGTTGCGGCCGGGTCTTCCGATTGGCTTGGCTGCTCGTATGGATTGGGACGGAACGCCTGTGGGTCGGCGTAACGCAGGACCTTGCCGCTGCGCTTGTCGACCAGGTCGTAAACGCCCACGATCAGACAGACACCACCCCCGTACTCAACGCGCAGGTTCGGCGCGAGCGAGACCGTCTTCATCAGGTCTTTATTTGTTTTGTCGATCTGGCCGATCTGATCGTTTGTCTGGCCCAGTTTTTCCTCGAGCTTGCTAATGATCGCGCTCTGCTGTTCGGATTGGATCCGGCTCTCACGAAGCTCCCTGCTGACCGCATAGCCGACATAGAGAATGCCCGTGATAAACCCGACGACCAGGACCAAGGTGATCAACTTGCTCGTCCACGAGATCTCGCGAGAGAGTTCGCGGACAAATTCGCGTAAGAACGCTTTGGCGTCATCGCGCTGGGCGGACGTGGCCGATTCAAGCGCTGCATCCTCGATGAAGCGGGAAATATGAGGCTGGTCACGATTCGTCGTGATCAGCGACGATCTTGACTCGAGCGAGTAGAACGTAAAAGCGATGTCGGTGTCTCCGACGGTTATGACATCGCCATCGGCCAGGGCAATGAATCTGCGTATCGGGTTATCATTGACCCGCAGGGAGAGAGACTCGTTAAACTCGACGATGCGGTAAACGCCATCGGCATTCTCCAGATCAAACCAAGCCCCGCCGCCGTCGGTTCGCGGAGTATGTATTTGCAGGTCGCTCGTTTCGTCCGAACCGATCCTGATCCTCTCTTGAGAGAAGAATTCGGTCCGCTTTTCCGCTCCGACACTGATGTGGATTATGATACCGATCGCCATCATTTAAACGCCGCCCGCGTCTACGAAATTCTAACATAATGGCCAGTGGCGCAAATGGCCTATCGAGACAGCAGAACGTATCGGCCAAATAATTCTTGCGTTCTGTCCGATTTCTCATTAAATATCAGGATATCAACATTTCACCCACTCTTCCGAGTCAAGGCCCGGTCTGATAGGAGGGCTAAGTCAGAACCGGCAGCTGTAGCGGTCCGGGGGCCCGGGATTGCGGTAAAGAGCCCCGTCGCTACCGCTCCCGGTTCTGACATGATTCTGCTAGCCTGTAATTAATGCCGAAGCCGAAGTTTATCTCCGATCGAAAACAGCTCGAAAAACTCGCCCCGATGCTGAAGGCGCCGATCAAGCGGCAGGTTTTTGTATGCATGGGCACGTCGTGCTCGGCTGTCGGCGGCCAGCAAGTGAAAGCCGAATTCGACCGGATCCTGACAGAGAAAGGGCTTCGCCAGGGAAAGGAATCAAAGGGCCGCAACCCCATGGGCGAGGTCGTCCTCACCGAATGCGGCTCCATCGGCTTCTGCTCGATCGGCGTCGCAGTGATGGTCTATCCCGACGGCACGATGTACGGCCAGGTCCAGCCGGAGGACGTGGCGCAGATCGTTGAAGAGCATTTGGAGAAAGGAAGAGTGGTTGAGAGGTTGGCGTTGATTGCACTGTCAGAACCGCCTGCCTAAGTGGACGGTCAACCCAAAGCTCCCCTCCTTACGAAGGAGGGGTGGCAGCCGCTTCGGCTGACGGGGTGGTTCTCTCGTCCTCACCGTGGAAGTGACTTCGAATAACGTCAAGCACCCATTCCGTGTCCTCAAAAACCCGCTTGTTCTCGAAACGGATTACCCGAATCCCGTGCGATTCCGCGAATTCTCGTTTCGAGCGATCATTTAGACCGGCATGATCGACAAAATGCGCTTCACCATCCAGTTCAACCGCTAAGTTCTCCGACGGGCAATAAAAATCGAAAATATAATTTCCGATGCTGTGCTGCCGCCGAAATTTGCGTCCATCAAGCTGAGAATTCTTGACCAGATTCCAAAACGCCGCTTCTGCCGGAGTGAGGTCCCTGCGCAGTTTGGTGCGAAATTTTGCGACGAAGGGCAGCGAGTGAATGTCGGTTTTGCTTCTTTGGAATGCCATTGTTCTATCGCAATCGCTTTATGTAGCGGCCTCAAGAGAACCACCCTGTCCGCCCAAGGCGGCGGCCACCCCTCCTTCGTAAGGAGGGGAGCCAGAGCATGCACGCTCGCTACGCCCTCATCGCAGTCAATATCTCATCAACCACCTTCTTCGCATCGCCAAACAGCATCAGCGTGTTCTCTTTGTAGAAGAGCGGATTATCGACGCCCGCATAGCCGCTGGCCATTGAGCGTTTCATGACGATAACGTCACGCGATTCCCACACGTGCAGCACGGGCATTCCGGCGATCGGCGAGCCGGGATCGTCCATGGCGGACGGGTTTACGATGTCGTTGGCGCCGATGACCCAGGCGACGTCGGTGGCAGGGAATTCGTGGTTGACCTCGTCCATTTCAAAGACGATGTCGTAAGGAATATTCGCCTCGGCGAGCAGGACGTTCATATGCCCGGGCAGCCGGCCGGCGACCGGGTGAATAGCGAATTTTATCTCCACGCCATTTTCCTTGAGGATCTTGCATAGTTCGGCCAGTGAATGCTGCGCCTGTGCGACTGCAAGGCCGTAGCCGGGCACGATAATGATCTTTTTCGCGTTTTGCAGTAGGTCAGCCGCACCGCTTGCGTCCACCGAACGCACCTCGCCTTGAGGCGCGGCCACGCTCGCGGTCGAACCGCTGTCGGTTCCAAAACCACCAAGCATCACGCTCACAAATGAGCGGTTCATTCCGCGGCACATTATGTAGCTGAGGATAGCGCCGCTTGAGCCCACGAGAGCCCCGGTTATGATCAGCAGGTCGTTCGAGAGCATAAAGCCTGCGGCCGACGCGGCCCAGCCGGAGTAGCTGTTGAGCATCGAGACGACAACCGGCATATCCGCCCCGCCGATCGCCATGATGAAATGCACGCCGAGGATGCCTGTAAGGATCGTCGCGATCAGCAGCGGCCATTGGCCCGTCTGCTCATCTGGCGACATAAAGAAGGCCACGCCCAGACCGATCGTTACGAGCAACATGATGATGTTGATCATGTGGCGGCCTGGCAGCATGAGCGGTTTGCCGCTAATCGAGCCCCTAAGCTTAAGAAATGCGATCACCGACCCGGTGAATGTTACGGAGCCGATGCAGACGCCGATAAATACCTCGGCCGTGTGCAGATTCTTCTCGGCCGCGGTCATCTGCGCGTGCGGCCCAAGATAGGTCGCAAATCCCACCAGCACCGCCGCCAGCCCGACAAAGCTGTGCAGTATCGCCACAAGTTCCGGCATCGACGTCATCTGCACCCGGCTCGCCAGGATAGCCCCGATCACAAGCCCCGGCACGAGCGCGGCCGCCAACACTGGCAGTCCGCCGACATTCATCGCCGCCGCCGTCGCGACTAGCGCGATTAGCATTCCGATGATGCCGTACAGATTCCCCCGGCGCGCAGTCTCCTGCTGGCTCAGCCCCCCGAGGCTCAGGATAAACAACGCACTCGCGGCGATGTAGGCGATTGTGATTAGGCTTTGTTGCATTAATCTACTTTGAAAAACCGAGCCGCCTCTATTGCAATATGATCAAGGTCTCCGGCGGCTACAGTAACCCGGCTACTAACGAACCAGCCCACCGGTGAATCGAGCGTGGCCTCAAACCGTATGTGACCCAATCCGTCGTGGGTACAAGCGAGCCGGAACTCACCTTCGAGCGACGACCACCTTTTTTCGTCGGACCAGCCACGCCAATTTTCCGCGATGGCACGCAGAAACCTATCCAGGCTTTCCGCGGTAGGCACGAAGGCATACACTTTCATCGACGCTACAAGTCCCTCGTCGCGGAGCGTGACGCGATAGTATTCGCGACCATCAGGTTTTAATAGACCCTCGGGTTCCGAAAGTTCGAGTTGAGCTGAACCGTCCGATCCCTGGATGATCACTTCCTAAACATCCCCAACATCCGATTCGTCACCAAAAATCCGCCGGCGATGTTGATGGCGGCGATGAGGACGGCGATGGCGCCGAGGATGACGGTTAAATTCAGCGACGTGTCAAGGAGCTGCAGCATTCCGCCGACGAGGATGATGCCGCTGATGGCGTTGGTGACGCTCATCAGCGGTGTATGGAGCGCCGGTTTGACGTTCCAGACGACCTGAAAGCCTACGAAGATCGCCAGTATAAAAACCGTAAAGTGTGACAGCACGCTGTTCGGAGCGATGAGGCCGAGACCGAGAAGCGCGAGGGCCGCGACCAAGAGCATGACTGGGCTGACGCCAACGCCTTCGCCATGGCCGTGCCCGGACGCGGGTTTTGCACCGGCGGCGACGGCACGGCGGCTCGGCGCGCCCGGTTCAGGCGGTGCTGCCTGCGTCGGCGGTGTCGGCGGCGGCCACATCATTCTGCCCTCGTGAAGGATGATCGCGCCGCGAACAACCTCGTCGTCGAGGTCGATGGTCAGCCGGGCGCCCGTGGCATCCTCCGTGCTGTCCGGCGCCGTCGGTGCATCATCGGTTTTTTCCGGAATGACTGCCGGCGCGGGCCCGCCCTTGCTTACGTGCGGGCTACTGACACTCTCTTCGCTACTGACGCGTTGAGGGACACTGACAGCCTGCGGAACGCTAATCAACTCGGCGAGCAAAGCTGTAACGGTTGCGCCGTATAGCTGGCTCGACATGCTAGCCATCCGAGACGGCAGATCGGTGTACCCGACGATGCTGACACCTTTGTGCTTAACGACGCTGCCAGGTTCGGTCAGCGCGCAGTTGCCGCCCTGTTCCGCCGCTAGATCGACTATTACCGAGCCGGGCTTCATCGACTCGACCATGCCCTGCGTGATCAATTTTGGTGCGGGTCTGCCGGGTATAAGCGCGGTGGTGATGATGATATCGACCTGCATTGCCTGTTGAGCGAACAACGCCATTTCCGCCTTGAGGAAGGCGTCGGACATTTCTTTTGCGTAGCCGCCTTTGCCCTCGCCTTCTTCCTTGACGTCTAAATCGAGAAACTCGGCGCCCATAGACGCGACCTGGTCCTTTGTCGCCGAACGCGGGTCGAACGCCCGCACGATCGCGCCGAGGCCTTTTGCTGCGCCGATGGCTGATAAGCCCGCGACGCCAGCTCCAATCACTAGCACCTTGGCCGGATCGATCTTACCGGCCGCGGTGATCTGACCAGTGAAAAAACGTGGAAAGTGGTTTGCCGCCTCGATGACAGCCCGATAACCGGCAATATTCGCCATTGCGGACAGCGTGTCCATTTTCTGCGCCCGCGTGATACGGGGCACGCTGTCCATTGCGAAAACCGTGGCATTTCGCGCGGCTAAGCGATCGAGCAACTCGCGATTTTGGGCCGGCCAAATAAAACCTATCAGGGCAGCGCCCTCTTTTAACAGGTCGGCCTCGTGAACTCCCAGCTCCGCATTTTCCTCGGGCGGGCGCACCTTGATAATGACGTCCGACGCGCCCCACAATTCTTTCGCGTCGGCAAAGACGTTAGCGCCGGCCTCGCGGTATTCGGCATTGGATGCGTTGATGCCATGACCGGCCCCGGCCTCGACAGCAACTTCAAATCCAAGTTTTTTCAATTTCAGAACCGTCTGCGGTGTTGCCGCAACGCGCTTTTCGCCCGGATGAATTTCCTTTGGGATCCCGATAACGATCATAGGTGTAGAGCGTAGGATAAAACGGCAGATGCATTGCAAGCAAGCTTCCGCGGGTTGTCAGTTCAATTCCAGCTTATCTTCCTTTGCGGCCTCCGCGGCTTTGCGGGAAACTCCTTGAATTTGCGCGAGAAATATCCCGCAAAGCCGCCAAGACCGCAAAGGTAGAGCGAGAAAGGCCGTTTCCGCTG
>DATLNN010000109.1:0-9910 GCA_035536695.1 Pyrinomonadaceae bacterium
ATCTGCTGCTCTTCGCCACCTTCTGCCGGGACACGCCATAGGGTTCGATGCAGGCTCGATTCGTAATACAGCCACTTTCCGTCCGGCGTGATCCGTTTAGGATAGCGTTCTGACGCATCCTGGCGTGTGCTGGTTTAGTAAGGATCATGTGCAGGCATTTTCAAAGATAAAAGGTGGGCAGTATGTGACAGTCAGAGGCGTGTTTAGCGGCGAGATCGGCGCGACTTTGAAATTCTGCAATCTCGTTGAGATCGAGAACGGCTCCCATTGAACGGACAAAGGTCGTGTCCCAAAAAGCTGGGAGTGCGGATAGTGATGCAAAAAAATCGAAACAAAAAGCAGAAAAATGACCCAAATTTACTTTGCCTCATGGAAGTACGAATTCAGAAAGGAGAAAAACTATGTTCGTCTCGGAGGGGGTCGCGCAGGGCGAACCGGTGGGACCCCCCAAACCGGTCGTGGTCGTGAACACGCCTAACGACCCCGTGCAGGTGAGATTGACCGGGACCAGCCAGCCGTTGCCGGTGACGGGCATTGTGGGGATCACAACGAACCAGCCGTTGCCGGTGACGGGCACCGTGGGGATCACAACGAACCAGCCGGTGCCGGTGACAGGTACGGTCGGGATCACCACCACTGAAAATGCGCCACTTCTGGTCCGCGATATTCATAATCCAGCGCGCCAGCCCTTCCATCGATCGGTCTTTCTTCCGGCGACAACTTTCAGCGTACCGGCGGGAAAACGTCTCTTCATTGAATTTGCGTCGATGAACATGTCGGTGAGCACGGGTTGTCAAGTAATAACTCTTACAGTCCAAACATCTGTGGGCGGCGATACCGCTTTCTTCTCATTGCCACCAACTCATGTTCCCAACCCCGCCGGATCAGGGCGCAACTTCGATACGGTTGGCCAGCAGGTGCGAATTTATGCGGACCCGGGAACTCAGGTCAGCTTTTTGCTCTTTACGCAGGCAACGGGCGCGTGTAACCCGTTGGGGACTTTTTCGGTGTCCGGTTATCTCGTCGACGTTCCGTAGCTTCGCGATAAAAATCAAGCTAAAGCTATTTCAGACCAGTAATAAGCACCGCGTCGTGCCGCCAGCCGCCTTGCACGACGGCGAAAGTTTTGCCGTCCGGCGCCAGCGCGAAGCCCGATACGGATATTCGCTGCTCGTCGCCGAAATTGGCGATTTGGCGGGGGCTTTTTTCATCGAGTGGCTGAAACCACAGCGTCTTATTTTCAAATTCACCGACGGCTAAGATATACGCCAGGTCGTCTCCGTCGGCTGACCACTCCAGTTCCATCATACTGGCTCGTTCGTCGGCAAGTTTGAAAGTTTTGACGGTTGAACCGTCGGTGAGCGACATGATCACTAAAACACTCCCATCGCCCTGCTTTTCCGAAAAGGCGACCCGTAATCCGTCGGGCGAAACGGCAAAATGGTTTTTTCGCTTGTCCACGATCAACTTCTCTTCGCCGCCGTCGGTCGAAACGCGCCATAGTGTACGGTGTATGCCGTGATGATAGTAAAGCCAATTTCCGTCAGGTGAAACGAAAAGCGGCCGGCCGCCCTGGATGCGGGTGATCTGCGTTTGATCGCTGCCGTCGGCGTTCATTCGCCAAACGTGAACTTCACCCGTACGGTTCGAAGAGAAAAATATCGAATTACGGGCGGGCGAAACTATCGAATACAACTCGTCCGCCGCATTACTGGTCAATTGCCGCTGTCCGGTGCCGTCCTGTTCGACGCTCCAGATCTCGTCGTTGCCCGTCATCTGGGATGAAAAAATAATCTTCCCGTCCGGTGCGAACGCAACGGACGAAGCGTCGGCCAAAACTTGCCCCTTGGACGGATTCTCCATATTCAGAAGATGGAGCCGAAAATCCTGCACTACTCGCGCGGAAACAAGGCGGTTCGCCCCTTTGTCCAAACTCAACGTCGTATATGATTCCGAATCGTTTGTGAGCGGCACGGCAACGCCCGAAACGGCGGAAACTTGCCAGATTCGAAAATGTCTGTTTGGGATTCTCGCCGCGGTCATGAGCAATCCGCTTTTATCGGGAAGCCACGCCAAACTTTTGATATTGAAGAACTTCTCGGCCGTCAGTTCATGTTCCGTGCCGGTTTCAACGTCAATTTCCGATAACCCGAATTCGTTCGCTTGATTTTCCGATTGGCCGACGGCAAAGACGACGGATCTCCCGTCTGGAGAGATCTCGCTGTCCCCAATTCTGATCGGGTGCGGGCGCGAGACGAGCTTTCTCTCGTTCCTTCCGTCCGATGCGTCGGCTATCCACAATGAACAGTATTCATCGTTTCGGTAATAGCAGCGGACGAACGAAATGAGCCGGCCATCGGCCGAAAGGTTTGTCGAGCCTTGCGTTTCGGCGATGATCTTTGTGGGAATGCCGCCAAGGATCGAGACGCGGTAAATGTCAGCTTGGCCTTCGACAGATTTTGCTTTGCGGCTGAAATAAAGAAAATTGCTGTCGGGCGAAAGGGCTAGCCCGTAATAAAAATCATCCGAAGGCGGAATTACTTCGACGTTGTTGGCGGTGTCGAGTTGTCTGAGCCAAACGCTTTGCTTGCCTTCAGTTCCGTTTATATAAACCAGAATTTTTCCGTCCGGAGAAATGATGCCGACACGGACCTTTCCGCTAGTCGAGAGTTTTTCCGAAGCGAACGGCACGGTCAAAATGGTCGCGGCGGCGGGGTTTAGGCTTTTCGCAAACCAATAACCGGCAAAACCCACACCGATAATCATAGCGGCGGCGGCAAGGACGAGCTTTATTGTAAATGTTTGGGAATCGCCGGATCGTTCTTCGAAAAGTTTCGGTGACGCATGGTCTGCGGCATCGTGCAATGTTTTCGCACCACTGATTTCGCTAACCCTCGCAATAAATCGATAACCGCGCCGCGGCACGGTCTCGATAAATCGGGGCCGGCGAGCGTCATCTTTCAAAACACGCCGAAGCGTTTTGATGGTGAATGCAAGATTGCCGTCCTCGACAAAACGGTCCCGCCATATCTTTTGCATCAACTCATCTTTTTCCAGGAGGCGACCGGGGTTCTCTACTAGCACTTGGAGCGTTTCGAAGACCCTCGGCGTGACCGAAACCGGCAGATTGTCGCGGAGAAGGATTTTTTCTCGCGGGTCAAGGCGAAAGGGGCCGAATTCGAATAAATGTCCATTTTCTAATAACATCGCGGCTTTCTCATCAATTCCTCATCAACGTCTCATCGCAATCTCAAGACATTCGAACGCGGCGCATGTAGTCTTGCGCGTATCAGTGCGACTAATTAAACCCACGTGAGTGGATTTTATCACCAAATGGGGAGCTAAGGAATAGACAGATGAGGAGGAGCAAGATGAAAAACAAAAACGCAGCGGCATTTGTTTTTAGTTTAGGACGGCAATTGGCGGGGGCGGTTTTCGCCGCGTTGCTGTTTACGGTGATGATCAACGCCCAGACGACCTTGTTTAAGTTTGAAACAAAATTGCCGAACGAAGTTACTCCCGCAACAGACGTTTATCAAATGGAATTCAAACTCTTCGACGCGGCTGCGGGCGGTACGCAGGTCGGCGCGACCAACGTGGTCGGAGCCGTAGATGTCCAAAACCGCTCCTTTAGCGTCTGGCTCGATTTTGGCGCCGCGGCTTTTTCGGGCCCGGACAGATATATCGAGATCAGTTATCGCCGAAACAGCACTCAGCCTTTTGCGACCGTGCCGACCCGCGAGCGGGTTTTGTCCGTTCCGTACGCTATCCGGGCATTGAATGCGACCAGCGCGGATAGCATAACGGGCGTTGACCTCAGCGATTTTGTGCTGACCACCGACCCGCGTCTCTCCGATGACCGCGATCCTTTACCCGGCAGCGGTCATTATATCCAGAACCGGACGTCTCAGCAGCCGACAAGCAACTTCAGCATCAGCGGTAACGGGAGGGCCGCCGGGACTCTGACGGGCAACATTGTCAGCGCTACGACGCAGTTCAACATCGGCAGCCTGCATATGTTGAGCGGCAGCAGTTCGAATGTGTTTGCCGGCGTAGGAGCAGGGGACGTAACTACGGGGATCAATAATTCCTTTTTTGGCCGAATTGCCGGACAGGTCAACACATCGGGAACCAGCAATTCGTTCTTTGGCTCTTTCTCGGGGCGGAGTAACACGACGGGGAGCAACAATTCCTACTTCGGCTTCTTCGCAGGCGAGAACGCAACGGGCAGCGACAACGCCGCATTCGGTGACAGTGCGGGTTCTCTTGCGGCCGGCAGCCGCAATTCGTTTTTCGGAACGGGAGCCGGCGGCAACACCTCCGCCACCGGCAATAACAACACGTTCATCGGCCTTAACGCTGATTTTGTCGTCACATCAAACGTGGCGAGCAGCTTTAACACCCTGTTGGGAGCAAACGCGAAAGTCGATCAGATCGCCAATGCGGCCTCGCTCAACTTTGCAACGGCGATCGGAGCAGGTGCGGTCGTCAGTGAAAGCAATCGGGTACAACTCGGCCGCGACGGCTTCGATTCGGTCGCGATCGGTTTTTTTGCGAACGCTACCGCGACACCGGTTTGCAGAAGCGGACAAGTGCTGGCGTTGTGTTCGTCCAGCCGTCGCTACAAGGAAAACGTCCTTCTCTTTGACGGCGGATTGGATATGATCAAGCGATTTCGACCTGTCACGTTCGACTGGATCGAACATAAAAACGCCGATATCGGCCTGATCGCCGAAGAGGTCGCTCGAGTTGAACCGCTGCTGGTGACCCACAACCGTAACGGAGAGATCGAAGGAGTCAAATACGACCAGCTGAGCGTTGTCCTGATAAGCGCAGTAAAAGAACAGCAAGCCGAGATCGAATTTCACCAAAAGCAGATCGCGACACAGCAAGCCGTGATCGACAAACTCGAAAAACGGCTCACATCATTAGAGAAAAAGAAGCTGGCGAAAAAGACCGGCTCGGCGAGCGTGGCTCGCAAGAGACGATAAAAATGGGATTAGTATCGAAACCAAAAAAAGGAGACCGACATGAATATGAAGATCAAAGCAATGGCCGCCTCGGCGGCGATGGATTCAAAGGCAACAACCTCATCCAAGTCCGCTCCGGAAGGCCGACGCGCGACAAACGGCAGGTCCGCAGGTTTCACACTAATCGAACTGCTGGTGGTGATCGCGATCATCGCTATTCTCATCGGGCTGCTTTTGCCCGCGGTCCAGAAAGTACGTGAGGCAGCCGCGCGCTCACAGGCGGCGACAAATTTGGGACAACTCGGGCTGGCCGTCAACTCCTTTCGCAGCGAAAACGGGATCCTTCCGCCTACGTGGGACGCTCTCGCGGATTGGTGCGACGATCGGGGCGAGCTAAATCTGTGTCCCGCCGCCGCTGAGGGACTGCGAGGCGCCGGGCAGTTACACGGCTGGCAGTACACTATCGTCATACCGCCGCCCGGGCCAGGACCGATTCCCGAGCTTCCGCCCTTTCAACTGCGGGCTGAGCCGCTATTCCCAGGCATCACAGGGTCGGAGACTTTGGCCGTAAGCGAGGCTGGCACCGTCACGGACAGTCCGACGCCGGGGGCAGACGAAGCACGGCAAATGATGTTCGACCGTTTGCGGGATCGCTGCGGCACCGCTATAGCCAATTTGCTAAACCTCCATCAGGATGCGCCGCCGATGGCCCGGTCGTTTGTTGGGTCGCCGGGAAGGGTTGCCGAAGTGTTTGACGCGTTCGACGACAACAATGACGGAACGGTTACGATCGCCGAGATCGAGAATGTTCAAAGCCCGGTCTCAGACCTCGACCCATTCGCCGATCTCATTCCCTACGTGCGCCAGGAAATGAAACTTGACCTGGTCAGCCCGGAGTTTAGGTCGCAGGCCGGTGTTCTGCTCGCGGATCTCGGAGGCGATCCCGCCGCACAATTCTTTTCGTATGACGGCCTTTGCTCGCTTACCCGCTCCTATGTCAGCAATCCAGGTATCGCAAACAGCATGTGCGCCAAACTCAGCACGGCCGAGGCCGCCGAAGAACGCGGCAATCAAGCGGCCAAGCTGGGTGCGCTCGGGGCCTACAGAAATCAGCTCAACGCCCAATCTGGCAAAGCGCTAACCGCCGGACGAGCTTCAACGCTTATCACATTTGCGCGTGCGCTGGAGCCGTAGAAAATCGGAGGCAGCCGGACATGACGTGATGATCCGCATTCCGACCGCAAAGATGGTTGCGTTGCATATGTGAAACGTGATACCATCATTCATGATGGAACTCCGACGAAAGCTTGAAGTTTTGGCTGACGCCGCGAAATATGATGCGAGCTGCGCCTCCAGCGGATCGAAGCGGGAGAGGGTGGACGGTGGGATCGGGAACACGGAGGGGATGGGCATCTGCCATAGTTATACACCGGACGGCCGCTGCATCTCTCTCTTGAAATTGCTATTGACGAACGTTTGCATTTGGGATTGCTCGTATTGCATCAACCGGAAATCCTCTAACATTCCACGGGCGCGTTTTAAGCCCGAAGAGGTCGTAAGGCTCACGATGAATTTCTACAAAAGGAATTACATCGAGGGCCTCTTTTTGAGCTCGGGAATTATCCAGAGCGCCGACTACACAATGGAGCAGCTTATCCTTGTCGCAAAAAAGCTGCGCCTGGAGGAAAAATTTGGCGGCTACATTCATCTCAAAGCAGTCCCGGGTGCGTCGAAAGACCTGTTGCTCGAGGCCGGCAAATACGCCGACCGTCTGAGTGCGAACATCGAAATGCCTGTTCAGGAAGACCTCGACACCCTGGCACCCGAAAAGACGATTAGTGAGATCGAAAACACAATGGCCGACGTCAAGTATGGCCTCGACGACGCAAAAGATCGCGGGGTAAGGCAGGATTTCGCGCGCGCGGGCCAATCGACGCAGCTGGTCGTAGGAGCCAGTGCGAGCACGGACACGACCATCCTTACCAAGGCCGAAGCCCTGTACAAAAAGTTCCTTCTTCGTCGGGTCTATTACTCCGCGTTCTCGCCTGCGGAGCACACCGATGTCACTCTGCACAAAGAAAAGGCACCGGCAATGCGCGAGCATCGTCTATACGAGGCCGATTGGCTGATCCGCAACTATGGCTTCGCCGCGCACGAGGTCACGCAGGGCCTGGACGGCGGTAATCTTGATCTTGACCACGACCCGAAGCTTGCATGGGCCCTGCGACACCGGTCCCTTTTCCCCGTCGATGTTAACCGGGCCTCAAAGAGCCTGCTGATGCGCATTCCGGGGATCGGCATCCGCAATGTGGACCGGATCTTGAAGATCAGGCGTTTTCAGAAGGTGCGGCTCGAAGACCTGGCGCGGCTGCGAGTAAGCCTCTCGCGAGCGAAATGGTTTATCATCACGGCCGATCATAATCCGGATGTTTTCAAGCTCGATAGGGCGTCGCTGCCGGACGCTCTGCGAAAGAGGGCCGTACAGCCCGAGCTTTTCGCAGCATTGTCGGTTGTGACGAGCGCGGTGACGGGGGAATTATAAGTCGATGCTGACCCACGTACGGATCGATAACTCGTTTGACGCGTGGCGCGACGCCGCCCGCGGCCTATTAGCCAACGGTGTCCCGCCAAGCGACGTGACATGGTCGTCCGGCCGGCAGCAGCCGGGCCTGTTCGCAGAAGCGACGACTGCAAAAGAC
Organism: Pyrinomonadaceae bacterium; assembly: GCA_035536695.1. Lineage (GTDB taxonomy): Bacteria > Acidobacteriota > Blastocatellia > Pyrinomonadales > Pyrinomonadaceae > OLB17. The sequence continues at coordinate 7,670 of DATLNN010000109.1, forward strand.
GAAAACCGTGAGATTCGCGTTTCACCTGAGTTTTTGCGACTTGCCAGAACCGTCGCGTGTTTTGACGATGCTGAGAAATGGCCGCTGCTCTATCGCATTTTGTTTCGTTTGCATCACGAGAACCGCAACCTGCTGATGATCGAGTCGGACATAGACGTTCGCCGGGCACGGGTGATGGAGAAAGCGATCGGGCGCGATGTACACAAATTTCACGCGTTTGTCCGGTTTCGAAAAGTCGAGAACGTCAGCGGCGATGAGGTTTTTGCGGCATGGCACGTTCCGGCGCATTTTACGGTCGAACGGGCAGTTCCGTTTTTTGCGCGGCGGTATGGAACGATGATGTTTTCGATCCTGACGCCAAAAGGCTGCGCTCATTGGAATCGAGAGCAGTTGGTGTTTAGTCCACCTGTCGACGCCGCGATGGCGCCGAAAACGGACGAGGCGGAAGATCTCTGGCTGCTTTATTATCGCTCAATCTTTAACCCGTTCCGACTGAACGTGAGCGTGATGAAGCGCGAGCTGCCGGTCAAACATTGGCCAACGCTGCCCGAGGCTGTTCTCATTCCCGAATTGGTCCGTGAGGCCAGAGCGGCTGACACGCCGGCAAGCTGAATGCGGTAAAGGGGCCCTATTTGTAGGCTGGGCGACCGACCCGCAACCGCCACTTGAACAACAATTCCTTATGCACGAGATTCCCGAGCGAAGTGCCTTGAACTTTTTTCCGGAAGAAATAACTTTCAAGAATCTCAAAGCCGCGGCCGCGGGCTGCATGGGATGTGACCTTTACAAGAATGCAACACAGACGGTTTTCGGGGAAGGCCCGACGAAAGCCGATGTGCTCTTCGTTGGCGAGCAGCCGGGCGATGAAGAGGACCTAGGGGGCCGCCCATTTATCGGCCCCGCCGGCCGGCTGTTTAACCGTGCGCTCGAAGAGGCGGGCATCGATCGCTCGCGTACGTATGTTACCAATGCCGTCAAGCACTTCAAATGGAAGCCGCAAGGGAAGCGACGCCTGCACCAAAAGCCGAAGGCCAGCGAGATAGAGGCGTGTCTTCCGTGGCTCGCGGCCGAGCTCGAAGTGGTCGAGCCCCGCATATTGGTGATGCTCGGGGCGACAGCGGCGCAGGCTTTGCTGGGAAAGCAGTTTCGTGTAACCCAGCAACGCGGTATTTGGCTGGACTCGCCGATGGCCGAAAACACGATAGCAACGGTCCACCCATCCTCGATCTTACGGGCGGGCGACGAGCGTGCTCTGCAATATAGCCAGTTCATCGATGATCTCAAGGTTGTCGCCGCAGCCATGCCACGCTAGTGCACCTTCCCTCAGAAAACTCGGGAACTTTGGCGGCGTTCGCTCCGGTGATATATTGTTCATTTGCGCCTGAGTAGATGATCGGGCGGCAACATGCTATGACCGCCTTTTCAGAAGTTGTCGATAACAGCCAATTTAATTTCGCGCTCGGCGTAGATGGGTTTAGTTACGCGTGTCTTTATGACGCCTCACGGCTAGAGGACCTTGCCGAGGTATTTTATTCAGAGGTCGAGCATAGCGATCCGACACTCTACACCGCACTGTCGAAGTACATCGCACGCCGGGGCGTGGGGTATGAAGCGAAGGTCGAGTCAAAGATATTGACCGATACGGCACCCTACCTTTCAGACTTTATCGCGAGGTTGTTCCATATCGGCGGTGAGCGTTCCGGGCTCGAGCGTGACATCCTCGTACAAAATCCAGTCTGGAAGTTCAAGTTTTTCGTTCAGCGGAGGGCCATAAAAAAATATAAGGCCGACCAGCTTGCTTTGCTCAACGAGGCGGAGCTGTGGCGGGCCCTGACCGCACTGCGCAATGCGGCATTTGACGAAACCCTGGTCCGGGATGAGGAACTGTCGATCGCAGAGATGACATGCCGGCTGCTGGCGGCCGAAGAAGATCTCGGTAAAGATGGTGACGCTTCGGCCTCGACTCTGGCAACGGTCGAGAGCGTCAATGCAGCGTATGAAAAGCTAAAAGGCGCGGAGTTTGGCCGGCTATTGGCCCAGTATATCCTCGCTGAGGAAGCGACCGGCGATCTTCTCACCATAAAGGCGGTCCTCAACCTCGTCGAGGCCTGGTCGGCCGTCGCGTTCTTTAATAAGTCAAAGCCATGGTACAGCTTCCGTGTGCCTCATACGCTTGATTATCAGAACCTGGTCCATCTCATTCATCCCGAACTTGAGCTTCATAACATCACCCGAGGCGCG
>DATLNN010000110.1:0-2817 GCA_035536695.1 Pyrinomonadaceae bacterium
AAAATTATCTATCGCCCGTGTGTCGGTGTCTTCCTGGAGCCCCCAGACATCTTCGAGGATGGTGTTCCGGGAGACGGTTTGGCCTTCGTGTTCGATGAGGTAGCGAAGTAGCTTGATCTCCATCATGGTGAGGTGGATGACCTCGCTGCCGTCACTTCGGAGTTCGAGGTTCGCGAAGTCGATGGTTTTGCCGTTGATCTCGAGCGTGTCACCGACACGTTCTCTCGTCGTTTCGCGGCGTGACCATTCTCGACGGCGCAGCAAGCCGTTGAGGCGGGCGAGGAAGATGTCCAGGTCGAACGGCTTGGGGAGGTAATCGTCCGTGCCGGCCTCGAAACCTTTCAGCACATCCTCGGGGCGGCTGCGCGCGGTCAGCATCAGGATCGGCGTGTAGTCGTGTTTGCCGCGCAGGGCACTTGCGACATCGAACCCATTGATGCCCGGCAGCATCACGTCCAGCACGATCGCGTCGTACCCGCCCGCATCGGCCATCGACAGTCCTGCCTCGCCGTCTGCTGCAATTTCGGCTTCGTGACCCTCGGCCTCGACGTTGAACCGCAGGCCATCAGCTATATGTGCTTCGTCTTCGATGATGAGAATCTTCATTACAAGCTCGCGAACCCTAGGCTCTCGCAGGAGAATAAATTCGGAATAGGTGATAGTTTTTCAACGTCACAGCACCGGCAATTGAACAATGAAAGTGCTGCCCGATCCCGCGCCGCGGCTTTGTGCGGAAACGCGGCCGCCGTGGCGATTGATGACCGATTTCACAATGAACAGCCCCAGCCCGGTGCCTTTCGATTCCGATCCGGCCTCAGGGACCCGGTAGAACCGCTTGAATATGCGCTTGAGATCAGCCGTCGGAATGCCCTTGCCGGCGTCGCGGAAATAGATCTCGACGCGTTTGTTCATTGCAGTCCGTTTTGTGCGAATGGATATCTTCGGCTCACCGACGGAATATTTGACTGCGTTGTCCAGCAAATTGACGAACGCTGATCTCAGCTCTGACTCGTCGCCCACCATTACCAGCCGCTCGGTCGGTTCGGTGAATCTGATCACGGAATCGTCCAGGTTTCTTTGCGTTTTGACGATCGAGATTGATTCGTTGAGCAAAGCTCCGAGATCGATGTCGGTAAGGTTGAGCGGCTGCCCCTTTTCCTTAGCCCCGCCGGCCTTTAGCACCTGCTCCACTGTGCTCAGCAGGCGGTCGGTATCGGCCAGCATCACGTCGTAAAACTCGAGCTGTTTTTCTGGCGTAACTTTCCGCGTTTTCAGCGTTTCCAAGTACAGCTTTATGGAGGCGATGGGGGTTTTCAGTTCGTGCGTGACCGAATTGATGAAGGCGTCGTGCTGCTCGTTGCGGCGTATCTCACGGATGAGGAAAATCGTGTTCAGGATGATCCCGGTTATGATCAGGGCGAAGAAGACGATTCCGAGAACCAGAACCGCCACCTCGCGAAGATTCAGAAGTATCCACCCAACGTTCAACGCGACAGCGAGAACGCTGAGCGATATGCCCAGCACCAGAAAGAATATGGCGGTCTTGCGGCGACGCATTACGGTTCTGCAGTTAGTAAAAGTAATGAGTTAAAAGTAAAAAGGCAAAGCGCCGGAATCAACCGGCCGCCTTTGCCTTTTTACTTTTTGCTTATGTCTCGCCTATACGGCGTCGTGTGCGGGCCGCAGGTCCATCGGTTCCTGGACGTCGGATTCCAGGTCGAACGCGTACACGTTCTTTACGAGGCCGAATTTTTCGAGCAGCTTTATCTCGATCCAGTTGATATCCACCTCATACCAGCGGAGGCCGTGCCTGGCCGAACGCGGGTAGGCGTGGTGGTTGTTATGCCAGCCCTCGCCCCATGTGATCGCGGCAATTAGGCCGTTGTTGCGCGAATCGTCGCGGGTCTCAAAACGGCGTGAACCCCACAGGTGGGTCGCCGAATTGACCAGCCAAGTGAAATGCCAGCCGACGATCGTCCTGAGGAATATGCCCCACAAAACCATCGACACGCCGCCGATAGCTAAAAGTGCGATCGCGACGACCGCGGCGGGCACCCAGTAATATTTGTCCAATGCGACCATGAAGGGGTCGCGCATAAGATCGGGCGAATAACGCTGCATTGTCTGAACCGTGTTGTTCTGCGCGGTACCGCGGAAGATCCAGCCCATGTGCGACCAGTAGGTGCCGTGACGAGGGCTATGGGGATCTTTATCGGTTTCTGTAAACGCGTGGTGCAGGCGGTGCGTCGTCACCCACGTGATCGGCCCCGACTGCATGGCGAGCGTACCGAAGAGCCCAAGAAGGCGTTCGAGCCATCTAGGCGTCTTGAAACCGCGGTGTGTCATCAGCCGGTGGTACCCGATGCCCACACCCAGACTCCCGGCCAGCCACCAAAGAAACAGGCCGGCAGCCAGATTCTGCCAGCTGAACGTGAACAGCGCCGCGGCTCCCAAAATGTGAAAGACGGTTACGCCCGTTACGGTTCCCCAATTGATCTTTTTCGAATCCTTTTCCAGCACAATCCCTTCTTGCATAAGTAGTCGCCCCCTTGATATGCCAAATCCTTTCGGCGCGATCATCGCGTCACATTTACAGCCTATCAGTTGCGTACGGGCTCGATTGTAAGAGTTTTGTAATTCCGTATATTAGGGTCCTGGTGCGCGGAGGTACGAGAAGGCGTATTTTACTCGTAGAATCGCTGTTGCTAGGTGTTGCTACTGTGGGGTTAACGGTTTCTGGGGCATTCTGGAACATAATACAGCAGTCACTGGCTTTGGAAGATCTTGGCTTACGGGCTTGGTGGGGCGTACGGTGTC
>DATLNN010000111.1:0-3887 GCA_035536695.1 Pyrinomonadaceae bacterium
CGGCTTTCACCATATCTTCGCCCCCATTTTGTTACCGAAGACAACTGGTCCCAAATAACCAAAGCGGGAGAAACGATATTCGGAGCACTTCAAAAGGTGAAGGACGCGGCCATCGCCGACGCTGCGGTGTTAGATGAACTTGGCGTTACCGACATCGAGCGAGATTTGATTCTCATCGACCCGGGTTATGCTCATGTCTCACCGACATCGCGTCTTGATTCGTTTCTAACGGATGAGGCTTATTCGTATGTGGAGCTGAACGGCGAAAGCCCAGCCGGGATCGCCTTTGCCGACTCGGCCACTGAGATCTTTAGATCGCTGCCTGTTATGAAGCGATTCAATGAAAAATACGCGACACGCGGTCTCGAAGGCAGCTCGAAAATGCTCGATGTCCTGCTTGACTGCTACGAGGAGTTTCTTGGCCGACGGCCCGAGCGGAACCCGACCATCGCTATCGTCGACCTCCAAGATCGGCCAACGATCAAGGAATTTGAGCTTTTCAAGGAATATTTCGAATCGCGTGGCTTTCCATCTGTAATTTGCTCGCCTGATCAGCTTGAATACGCGAATGATCGCCTGACTTGCGACGGCACGACGATCGACATTGTCTACAAGCGCCTGCTCGTAAACGAGTATCTGCCGATCATGCACGAACACGGCGCCTTGCTTGAAGCCTACCGGGCCCGCGCGGTTTGCATGGTAAACAGCTTTCGCGGAAAGCTCGTGCATAAAAAGGCCGTTTTTGCGGTATTGACCAATGAGAAATATGAGCATCTTTTCGACGAGAAAGAGCTAACGGCGATTCGTGACCACGTTCCATGGACGCGCGTCTTTCGGGACGAGAAGACACGTGTCAGGACGGGCAGCAGTGCCGATTCGGTTCCCAGCGACGACAGCATTGCCCTGGTCGAATGGACGCGAGCGAATGCTCAAAAACTTGTGCTCAAACCCAACGACGATTACGGCGGCCACGGCATTTACATCGGCTGGAACTCCAGCCCGGCCGAATGGGATGACGCGATCTCGGCGGCACTCGCCGACGGGGATTATCTGGTACAGCTACGCGTTAAAACGGCCAGGGAAAGTTTTCCGATGATAAAAGACGATGCAGGAAATTGGGAAATGGTCGAACAGCTTGTCGATCTGGACCCGCTCCTGTTTATGGGAAAAGTTGGTTCGGCGTTCACCAGGCTTTCGTCGAACGAGCTTGCCAATGTTACGGCCGGCGGCGGCATGGTTCCTACGTTTATCCTATCCGAATGATCGTCGCGGACGCATCACGAACCGACCTGACCGCCGGAATGACGTGCCTCGCGGACTTCGAAAGTATTGCCCAGCGCAATATGTCCGATCTTGCGTGGGAATACCTCGCGAGCGGCGCCGCAGATGAAGTGTCGCTGCGATGGAATTGCTCTTCGTTCGAAAAGATAAGGCTAAAGCCGCGTGTCCTGGTCGATGTCTCGCATATCGACACGAACATTGAGGTACTTGGCCACACTCTTGCATTTCCGATACTGCTTGCGCCAGTTGGGCTTCAGCGGCTCTATCATACCGACGGCGAGATAGCAGCCGTTCGCGGCGCGGGTCGCGCCGGGGCAACGTATACGATCAGCAGCTATTCGACGACTCGACTGGAGGACATTGCGCAGGCTGCGAAAGGCCCGACGTGGATGCAGATCTATTTGCAGCCCGACCGAGAATTCACCCGCGATGTCGTCCAGCGTGCTGAGGCCGCCGGCTGTGGCGCCTTTTGTGTAACTGTCGACCTGCCCGTGATTGGCGTTCGCAATCGCATGGATAGGGCCCGCTTCGCGGTGCCGGCCGACCTCTCGGTTCCGCACATGATGGAGAACTTCACGGGCTCGCCCGTTACGTGGAGTGACATCGAATGGCTGCGTTCGATCACGCACCTTCCCGTACTGCTTAAGGGTATTTTGGACCCAGACGATGCAGAGCTTGCGGTAAATAACGGGGCCTCGGGCATTATCGTTTCTAATCACGGGGCGCGCGATCTGGACTCGACCCCAGCCACCATCGACGCGTTGCCTTTGATCGCCGAAAGGGTGGCGGGGCGGATCCCGCTGCTTATGGATGGCGGCATTAGGCGCGGCACCGACGTGCTTAAGGCAATAGCTCTCGGCGCCGCCGCGGTCCTTATCGGACGTCCATTCTGTTTCGGCCTCGCCGTCGGTGGGGCCGGTGGCGTCGCCCTCGTGATCAACATACTACGTAAAGAGTTCGAAATAGCCATGGCCCTTACGGGCCGTCCATCTGTGGCTGAAATCGACGCATCGGTGATATGGCCCGAAAAGTAGATTCGATGAACGATCAAAACACACGATCACGCCTGCGTCAGCTGACCGACGAATATCTCGCACTCGAGGAGAAGCTCAAGCTGGGCGGCGGTCCAGCAAAAATCGAAAAAATTCACGTTCAGGGAAAGCTCACGGCCCGCGAACGCATCGATCTGCTTTTGGATCCAGACACCTTCTCCCAGGAGATCGGCCTGCTCGTCGCCTATGACGAATACGACGGCAAGGCGCCTGCGGCGGCTGTTATTACCACTGTCGGGAAGATCGAGGGCCGCGAATGTGTTGTTGTCGCTAACGATGCGACGATCAAGGCCGGTGCGTGGTATCCCGAAACGATCAAGAAAATTCTCCGAGCCCAGGAGATAGCGATGCGCAACCGGGTGCCGATCGTCTATCTCGTTGATTCCGCCGGGGTTAATCTGCCGTATCAAGGCGGCGTTTTTCCCGGCCAGTACGGCGCGGCACGCATCTTCTATTACAACTCGATAATGCGGCACTATCTGAAAGTTCCGCAGATCGCCGCCGTAATGGGAATGTGCGTTGCGGGCGGGGCGTATCTGCCGGCGCTATCGGACGTCATTCTGATGGTCGAGGGCACGTCGTTTATGGGACTCGGAGGAGCCAATCTTGTCAAAGGTGCGACCGGGCAGACTATCGATAACGAAACGCTTGGCGGCGCGATGACGCATAACGCGATCTCGGGCGTGGCTCACTATCGAACCAAGGATGAGAATGAGTGCCTGGAAAAGATCCGCGAGTTGATCAGCGAGCTGCCCGCAAAAGAACAAACGCGGGTGTCAATGTCAGAACCGGGAGCGGTAGGGACCGGATTCGGAAAGCTCTACGATCTAATACCAGAAGATCACCGCGCACCGTATGACATGCGGGCGGTTCTTGGTTGTATTCTTGACGAGGATACCTTTCCCCGGTCCGACAAGACGCTCGACGAGTTTCAGGCTGATTTTGCGAAGGAGATGATCTGCGGAACGGCGCGGATCGGCGGTATTCTGGTTGGCGTCATTGCAAACTCACGTGGGATGGTCAAAGGAAAGCCGGGCGAACCGCCGCGCTTTGGCGGTATCGTTTACACCGAATCGGCCGAGAAAACGGCCTATTTCATCGAAAACTGCGACCGCCATCTGACGCCGCTTCTGTTCGTCCAGGACGTCTCGGGCTTTATGATAGGCGCCGATGCAGAGCACAGCGGCATCATTCGAGCCGGTGCCCGGTTTGTTGAGGCGATGGCAACCGCCAAGGTGCCAAAGATCGTTCTCACGGTCAATCACGCCTCCGGTGCCGGTTATTACGCAATGGCCGGCCAGGGCTTCGATCCTGATTTCATCTTCACTCTCCCGACCGGCCGCATGGGCGTCATGGAAGGTGACAGCGCCGTTCAGGCTATCTTCGGCACGCAGCTCGAAAAACTGAAAAAAGAAGGGAAGTCGCCCGACGCCGAGCTCGAAGCGGAAATGGAAAAGGTCCGCGAAACCTACGACCGCGAGCTCGACGCCAAACACGCCGCCGCCCGCGGCCTGGTCGATGCGATCGTTGCGCCCGAAAATGTGCGCGATGCGT
>DATLNN010000112.1:0-10451 GCA_035536695.1 Pyrinomonadaceae bacterium
CCATCCGGCCCGCCTAGTAGTGCCTCTGGGGGCTCGAACCTAACTTCGGCTTGCAGGGTATCAAAATCGGATTCTGGTATATACGGCGGGTTCGAAACGACGAGATCGAATGGACCCCGTGTGTTGCCGAACATATCTCCGCTTAGTAGGGTTAACCGCTCGCCCACCTTATGTCGGGCCGCGTTCGCGGCGGCGAGGGTTAATGCCGCATCTGACATATCTAGCGCTACGCATTGTGCTTCAGGCAGCGCCTTGAGAATCGACACCGCAATGCAGCCGGTACCCACGCCGATTTCACAGAATCGGGGATTCTCCAGCTCGCGCAACGTCTTGATAGCGGTCTCAACGAGGATCTCCGTTTCCGGGCGCGGTATCAGCACTTTCGGCGCGACATCAAACCGTAGGCCGTAGAACTCGCGGGAACCAGTTATGTAATGAAACGGTTCGCGCCGAGAGCGCCGTGCGACGGCGACCGTGAATTCATCGTGCTCGCGGTCGCTCAATTCGTACTCTGGATGTCCGATGAGAAAGGCCGCGTCTTTTCGGAGCACAAATTGTAGAAGCCATGCAGCCTCGCTGCGGGGAGTCGGCACGCCGGCCTCGGCGAGAGCGAAGGCCGCGTTTTCAAGCGCCTGGGAGATGTCCATGATCAATCGCTGAGGGTGCGAAGCAGCTTTGCGGGAACGCCGGCTACGATAGTGGACGGGGCCACATCGCGCGTGACAACCGAGCCGGCGCCGACGACCGCGTCTTCGCCGATCGTTACGCCAGCCATGATCGTCGCATTTGAACCGATGCTCGCCCCCTTTTTCACCGCCGTGGGAATTACATGCCAGTCTGCCTCAGACTGTGGCGACCCGTCGGGATTCGTCGCCCGGGGAAACTTATCGTTTGTGAACATAACGCCGTGGCCGATAAAAACGTTGTCCTCGATCGTTACTCCCTCGCAGACAAACGAGTGACTAGACACCTTGCACTTCCTACCGATCTTTACGTTTTTCTGGATCTCGACAAACGCACCGATCCGCGATTCATCGCCTATTTCGCAGCCATAAGCGTTGACGAACGAATGGATCTTCACATCGACGCCGAGCCTAACCTCGTTGAGTCGTATAAAGTTATCGCGAAGGTATTCGTCCGCAAATCGCGTCATGTTAAAGGGCTGAAGACTGTTTATCAATATACCTAAAGTTTGATCTGCTCGCCGCGGTTCTTTATCGAGATCGCCGACGCTTCGAGGATCCGGACAACATTCAGTCCGGCCTGGCCGTCTGTCAGAGGTTTCGTCCCGTTCTTGATACAGTCAACGAAATGGCGTGCTCCGACGGCCAGGGCTTCTTGCTGATCGAGTTTTGGCGACAGCATATCTCCCGTCCGGTACTGGACGAGGGTATTGTAGACGCCCTCGCGTGTGGTCACATCGATTCCCTTATCGTAGATCTTAATTTTCTCGCTCGCCTCGGTATCATCATAGACGATCATTGATCTTGTTCCGCCGATCAGCGTTTTCCTTATCTTCATCGGTGCCAGCCAATTGACATGGAAATGGGCAATAAGGTTGTTGTCAAACTCGAGCGTCAGGTACGCGATGTCCTCCAACCCATTACCTACATGACAGGCCCCGATCGCCGAAACCGACCGGGCTGGACGCTCCAGCAGGTAGTCCATTATCGAAAGATCATGCGGGGCCAGGTCCCAAATAACGTTCACATCGTGCTGAAAAAGGCCAAGGTTGATCCGCACCGAATCAAAATAATAGATCTCTCCAAGCCGCCCCGAGGTGATGATCTCTTTCATCTTGCGGACCGCACCCGTATAGATGAACGTATGATCGACAAATAATACGAGTCGGCGCGAACGCGCGAGTTCGATCAGCTCCTCGGCCTCCGCGACGCTGGCGGTCATCGGCTTTTCGATAAACACATGTTTGCCGGCAAGTAGAGCGTTTTTTGCTATCTCATAATGCGCGGAGACGGGTGTGGCGATCACGACCACGTCAATTTCATCCCGACAGGTGATGTCAGCGTGGTCGGTCGATGTTTCAATTCCGTGGAAAAGCTTTCGCATCTTTGCGAGCCGCTCCTCATCCACATCACACGCGACAACCGCGTCGATGTCGTCGAGAGAAAGAAAGTTTCTAATTAAGTTCGGCCCCCAATATCCGGCACCGATGACAGCAACTTTCATAGTCGGATCGTTTCGAGTCCCGCGTTCTGTCGACCCTGTGTACCCAAACCGCTAACGCTGGGGCACATGCTAATGCCCACCCTTCGCGAGCAGCATGACCGGGAGCGTTCGAAATATTATACGCAGGTCGAACAACGGCGACATATTGTCGATATAAAAAAGGTCGAGGATAACCATGTCGTTAAAATCCACCGCGGACCGTCCGGCGACCTGCCACAGGCCCGTGCAGCCAGGCATGACCGCCAGCCGGCGCCGATGCCATTTCTGATACTTTTCCAGCTCATACGGCAGGCACGGGCGCGGGCCGACCAGGCTCATGTCACCACGGAGGACGTTGAAAAGCTGCGGCAGCTCATCGAGACTTGTCCGGCGTATGAACCGACCTATTGGTGTCACACGCGGATCGTCCACGAGTTTTTTGACCCTGCCCCCCGGCCTCCCGTTTTCCCCGGCCTGAATAAACCCACTGACGAATTCCCTGTGGACGGCATCGTCGGCTCCTACATACATCGTGCGAAATTTATAAAACTCGAACGGCTTGCAGTCCTTGCCGATGCGTGTGTGGCGATAAAAGATCGGGCCCTTCGACGTCAGCCTGATCGCAAGCGCGATCGCAAGCAACGGCACGAGCAGAATTACGGAGCCCACAACCGTCAAGGCGACATCAAAGACCCGTTTATACACGCTGAACAGGAGGTTGTCATAATTCTGCGGCATCTTGACGATCGGCACGCCAAGATACTTTTCAAGCAGGACCTTTTCGGGAATGATGTTGTAAAGCTCCGAAACGAGCCGAACATTGGCCGGAGTCTTTTGGGCCTGGTCGATTATGTCGAGCAGCGACTCGTGCGTAACATCGCTTTCGGCGATGATGATCTCTTCAACGCTAAAACGCCGAACCAAGTCGTCAAGGTCGCTCAGTTTCCCGACATTCTCCAAATCCTCAAATACCCTCTCGCCCGCTGCGACGTCTTCATTGACAAATCCGACTACGCCAAAGCCATGACGATCGTCAAACGCTATCTGGGCCGCGACCATCTTGGCCGTCCGGTCTTTGCCGACTATGAGGACCTTGCGGTGGACAAGTTTTTTTTGAGAGGCGAAGGTAAAGAGGCGGCGAAAGACCACTATTCGGAAAAACGAGATCGCGACAAAGCTGATCGCTACAAAGAGGGCGATCACTATTCGCGATTCGACAAAATCGAGCCGCCTGAAGAGGAACGTGATCAGGACGAGGCCGATCAAGCCGTAGAGCAGCGATTTTATGATGGCCATCATCTGCGCGCCCAAGGCCGTGAAGAGATCAAGTTTATAGAGGCTGAAATGCTGAAAGATAACGATCCAAACGAACGAGTAGACTACGATCAAGGCAGCCTGGGTCCTGACTAGCGGCCTCGAGAGCAATTCGCCAACAGGAACCCCGTAAAACCTTATGTATATCGCCGCGACCCATGCCGAGAGCAGCAATACGTAATCGCAGCCGGCGAGGACGAATTTGTATTTAGGATACTGTTTGAACATTAATGGTTTTGAGTCCCGCCTTCAGATGGCCCACTGAGCGATACTAAGCCGCCTAAAACCGGGACTCAGTCGAGAAACTCGTCGATTTCGTCGATTACAAATCGTTCGACGCGGTCGGTCAAGGCATTCTGTAGATCACGCCCCTCGGTCAACCGACGCTTTTTTAATTCGATCTTCTCAACATCCTCCGGTGTCCGGACAAAGGTGATCAATCCCTCTTTTTCCATCTTTGCGTCGAGGGCGCCCTGGCGGCCGGCGAAAATACTATACACCGGAAGGCCCAGCAAGGCGGCCTCGCGGTTCATCGTACCGCCGCCGGAAATAACAAGATCGGCTGCAAAGAGCAGATCAACGCCGCGGACCGGATCATCGAGGACGGCATGAATTCCCCGTTTCGGCATGTGTTTTATCGAATCAGCGATCTCGGTTGCCTGGGCGCGCGTTCTGGGAACAATGATCGTGAAAACGTGAGGCTCGCCCAGGACACGGCTGAGAATAGCGTCAAGCAGCATTTCGCCCTCTTTCGCATGATAATTCGCCGTCGTCGCGGGGGGACGGACCACCACCACGACAGTCGATTGCGGCGCATCATGCTCTTCGAGCAGTCTCTGACGAAATCCGGCTTCCGGCTCGAATTTCCTGAGGTAAAGCTCCTCCTTAATTCCCGGATATTTTAAGCGTTTATCACGGCGCAGGCCGAGCTGGTCCAGCACTTCGTCCGGAATTGCTTCCGGCACGCACACACGGTTTGACAAGGTGTTGAATATCCGCGTTTCCGTAAACTCGTAGTCATACATAGTAAAGACCGGAATTTTCAGCCACCACGCGGCCAGCACCATCGATCTCGAGCCGTGACTGACAGCGACCGCAATCTTATCACGCCGGTTCTGCGCTCTTATATATGTGACCAACGCCCTTGCCCGCTCGATGAGCCCGCGGACCTTCGCGAGTCTGCCCTTGCCATAATGGCGCCCGATGACCGTGAACCCCCCATCGAGACCAGCAAGATCTAGCAGTTCGATCGTCTGCGAATGGTCCCGGGCGGTTAGGATCACATCAACACCCATTTGCCTATAGTGGCTAATTATGGGGACAAATAAAGGCACGTGGGGCGAGTTGTCGAGATCGACCCAAATACGTCCGGCCCGGGCGGGACTGCGCCCGCCTGGGCGAGAACTTTCGGCTGGGACGCCTTCCTTCATTGGTGTCCGATCTGTGTCCATCTGTGCGCATTTGTGGTCAATATTCTTGCGCGGCGCGAACTTCCATTGAGCGCGACACGGCGGCTTTCAAATGCTCGCAGACATGATCGATCATTCCATCGGTCAGTTCGGCATACATGGGCAGGGAAAGCAGTTGGCCCATCTGGGCGTGGGAAACAGGAAAATCGCCCGGTGCGGCCCCAGGACGCGCATAGGCTTCCATAAACGGCACGGCCGTTGGGTAGTGAATACCCGTTTCTATTCCCGCATTGGCAAGCTCTGCCTGGGCCGCATCCCGCTTCTCGACGCGAACGACATAGAGATGGTAGGTATGCCGGACGTGATCCGGCGCGGCAGGCAGTCCGATTCCCGCATCCGCTAGGAGCCGGTCATAGAGCCGTGCGTGCTCTTTCCGTGCTTCGAGCCAGGTGTCGAGATGCGGCAGTTTTACCGACAATACGGAGGCCTGAATCCCATCCATCCGGCTGTTCCTGCCGACGATAGTATGACGGTTCTTGGATATCTGGCCGTGATTCGCAATGAGCCGGGCTCGCGCGGCGGCTTCGGAATCGTTTGTAACGATCGCACCGGCGTCGCCAAACGCTCCGAGATTCTTGCTCGGATAAAAGCTGAATGTGGCGGCATTGCCGAACGTTCCGACTTTTTGCCCTTTGTACGTCGCCCCATGCGCCTGTGCGCAATCTTCGAGGACCTTGAGGCTATGCTTCTTAGCGATGGCCATTATCTCATCCATCTCGGCCGGGAGCCCGTACAAATGGACCGGTATGATGGCCCGCGTTTTCGCGGTTATCTTTTCCTGGAGCTTAGACGGATCAATGTTATACGACGTTGGGTCGTTGTCGACAAAAACGACCTGAGCACCAATGTTGGTCACGGCCTCGGCGGTCGCAAGAAAAGTGTTCGCCGGAACCAGAACTTCGTCGCCCGATTCAATGCCTATGGAACGTAAGCCGATCTCGAGGGCATCTGTTCCGTTAGCAACCGCGACACAATGGCCAGCCCCAATATAGTTGGCAAACGACGCCTCAAACTCGGCCGCATATCGCCCGCTGATAAAAGCTGTTTCCGACATTGCCTTTAAGACCGCCGCGTCGAGTTCGTCTTTCAGGGCCAAATACTGTGCTTTCAAATCGACAAAAGGCACTTTCATGATGGTCTCATTCTACGGGTTGTCCCTTTTTGTGGCAAAAGAACCATTACCACAGCGGCCTGCCATCGACTGCCGAGGGCGAGTTTTATTACATCTTAATAAGGATCATTACCTTAATAGTTCTTAATAAGATCGATAGGGAAAGCCCCAACGCAACAGTTTTCACCACAGCCTGGTACGGACGGGCTTCTGCATCATCACGAAATCGAGCGTGTGGCGTGTAACGCGAAGCGAGTTCGGCCTAACCGCGACGATCAACCCGAATGTACCGTCCTTGCTACACGGGACATGTGCATCCGGCACGGGCCCAGGCACGTTTCTCAAAGGTGGTCTTTACTGGTATTTTACTCTTGCGCCTATGAAGCAGATCTTACAAAACGTCCGTACGGGCCGGGTAGCGGTATATGACGTTCCGACCCCCGGTGTACAGCGTGGAAGGCTGCTTGTTCGGACAGCGGCATCGTTGATCAGCGCCGGGACCGAGAAGGCCGCGGTCGATACCGGAAAAAAGGGCCTAATCGGCAGGGCGCGCCAGCGTCCCGACCTGGTCAAGCAAGTGATCGAAAAAGCGAAGACCGATGGGCTTCGGAACACGTACACGGCGGTGAAGGCAAAACTCGACGGTACAACGGCGCTCGGTTACAGCGCCTCGGGTATTGTCGCCGGAGTGGGCGAGGGGATCGCCGACTTTAGAGTTGGGGATCGTGTCGCGTGTGCGGGTGCCGGTTACGCGTCACATGCCGAGATGATCTCGGTGCCACAAAACTTGTGCGTTCGTCTTCCGGAGACAATCGGCTTCGATGCGGGAGCGTTTGGAACACTGGGTGCTATCGCTCTTCAAGGCGTTCGTCTCGCTCAGCCGACGCTCGGCGAGGCGGTCGTCGTCATAGGATTGGGACTGCTCGGCCAGATCACCGTCCAACTGCTGAAGGCAAATGGATGCCGCGTGTTTGGCGTCGACCTGGATGCCGCGAGAATGGACATTGCCCGCGAACTCGGGGCCGAAGCTTGTGCCCCGCCCGTAGACGCCCACGCGAAGATCCGCGAATGGTCGCGGGGGCGCGGCGCCGACGCGGTGCTGATCACGGCCGCAACACCGTCAAACGACCCGATAGAGGTGGCCGGCGATGTCTCGCGGGCGAAGGGCAGAGTCGTTGTAGTTGGGCTGGTGGGGATGGATGTTCCCCGCAACACATACTTCTTGAAGGAGTTATCCTTGCAAATATCGATGTCCTACGGCCCGGGCCGCTACGACCCCGAGTACGAGGAGCGGGGCCATGATTATCCGTTTGCGTACGTGCGATGGACCGAGGGGCGAAATCTGGAAGCCTTTTTTGATCTTGTCGCGGAAGGCCGGGTCGATGTAGAGCGCCTGATCTCCCACCGGTTCCCGATCGATCGCGGTGAGGACGCGTACCGGCTGATTTCGGGCGAGGTAAACGAGCCTTATCTCGGGATCGTGCTCGAGTATGACCCGCCGCGCGAGATAACAACGCCTGTCCACGCTCCACGCAAAGCCACCGGCTCGTCGAGCGTGAAGATCGGCCTGATCGGAGCGGGCGATTACGCCCGGGCGATGCTTCTCCCCCATTTTAAGGCCAACGGCGCCGGGTTCGGGTCGATCGCGTCCGCCGCCGGACTGACAGCTCTCAACGTCGGACGGCAATTCGGCTTCGGATCCATTGTGTCCACCGCTGACGAGGTAATTTGCGACGAGGACACCAACCTGATCGTCATCGCGACACGTCACGACTCGCACGCATCGCTGGCACGTTCCGCCCTTTCGGCGGGCAAACATGTGTTTGTCGAGAAGCCACTTGCCCTGAACGACGACGAATTGAGCAGCGTTATCTCGGCTGCATCCGACTCCCGCGGCTGTCTGATGGTTGGTTTCAACAGGCGTCATTCTCCGGCGGCGCGTGCGGCGCGCGAGTTTTTTGGCGGGCGAGAGTTCCCTCTATCGATCCTTTACCGGATAAATGCGGGACGGCTGCCACGCACCCATTGGGTGCAGGACCCGATCGAGGGCGGAGGCCGAATCGTGGGAGAGGTTTGTCATTTTGTCGATCTCATGCATTTTTTGACCGGATCCACTGTTACACGAGTATTTGCCGAGTCCGTCAGGGGCCGCGATCAGACTGCTACGGATGATGATTCTGTATTTATTACACTTAGCTTCGCGGACGGATCGAATGGGAGCGTCGCATATCTGGCCGAGGGAGATAAGTCGGTCAGCAAAGAACGCATCGAGATCCACGGTGGGGGACAAACCGTCATAATAGATGATTTTCGCTCAATTTCGACGCACGTAGACGGCCGGGAGAACCAGAAGCAGATGAGATCTGCGAACAAAGGCCAGGCCGAGCAGGCTCGTGTCGTGTGTTCGTTTGTTCAGGACGGAGGCGAACCGCCAATACCTCTCGCCGATCTGGCCGCGACGACAAGGGCGACTTTCAGGATCGTCGATTCGCTGAGGGAAGGCGTCCCAATGCTTATCTAAACGCTGGGTGGCGCAAGCCCCCACGTTAGTAAGGGCGGAACACCCATGCTAATACGAATAGTTGGCCGCGGATGGACGCAGATTAACGCGGATATGAAATGTATACGCTCAGGTTGATCATTCTGATCCGTGTAATCCGCATTCTATCCGCGGCTAGTTTTTTTTCAATCAATGAAAAGTTCAAACCACATCTCAAGCGTCAGGAGCTGGAAGAGGTGAAGGCTAAAATCCTCGCGACCTGATTCAAAATCGCTTATCACACGGCCGACCGCTTCGGCCTGAAACAGGCCGCGCCGACGGACGCGGTCGGGGCTTAAAAGGTCGTCAATCAAAGGCCTGAGCGGCCCGCGGAGCCAAGAGCGGATCGGGGCACCAAACCCAGCCTTCCGCCGCCAGATCACTTCCCTGGGCAGTAAACTCTCCGCCGCCAATTTGAGGACGTACTTACGTTTGAGCCCGGCCAGTTTAAGCCCGGCCGGTATTCGCTGTGAAAGCTCGACAATTTCTTTATTGAGGTAAGGCGTTCGGACCTCGAGATTGACCGCCATCGCCTGTTTATCGGTGGTGTCCATGTTGAGCGCCGGCATGAATGTTTTGAAATCGAGGTACAGGAGCCGATTGAGCGGCGACCAATCTCGGGCGTGGGCTAGGTGATCGCGGTGATACCGATAGGCGTCAAACCCGCCCATCGATGGGCCGAGATCGGCGGAGTAGAGGCCTTGCTTCATTGCATTGGTGAAGTAGGTGCCATAACCAAGATAACGGCCCTCAAAATCGGCCGACGCGCTGCGGGCGAATTTTTTTGCGTTTCGCATCGGCGCCGTCAAGCGGCTCGAACCTCCGCCAGGCAATACGCGCTCGATCGTACGCATCAACGGGCGACGGACGGCGGTCGGAACGAGGTCGGTCACTCGGGCGATGTGCATCGCCATCTGCCGCGGATACCCGGCAAAGACCTCGTCGCCGCCCATTCCCGACAGCATGACCGTCTGCGTCCGGCGGGCCTGCTCCGAAATGAGATACGTGGGTATGGCCATGTCAATGATCGGAGCCTCCTGATGCCAGACGAGTTTGGGAAGAAGGTCAGCGACATCCGGCGTGAGAATGGTCTCGTGATAATCGACTGGCAAAAGCTCAGCAACGCGTCGCGACCACTTAACATCGTCCGGGATAATGTCGAAACTAAGGTCTCCGGCGGAGATGCCGGTCGTATAGGTCGAGATCTTTTGTTTCGAATGGCGTGACATCAACGCCACGAGCAATGACGAATCGACACCACCCGACAAGAAAGCTCCCAGGGGCACATCGGCCACCATTTCGAGTTTTGTAACGCGGTCGAGCGTTTCAAGAACAAGCTCGGCCCAGTCTGATCCGTTCCCGCCGCTCTCCTCGGCGGAATAGTCGAGATCCCACCATTGCTCCACCGTAGTCACGCCGTCCCGCACGCGCAGAAGATGGCCCGGGAGCAGCTGTGAGATTCCCTTAAATAGGGTATGCGGAGGCACCGGCCAAAGAAAGGTCAGACATTGGTTCAGCGCTTCCAGGTCGATCTCGGGCGCCACAAGTTTTGTCGCTAGGATCGCCTTTATCTCGGACGCAAACGCGAGCCCCAACCCGGCTAGAGCATAGTAGAGCGGCTTGATGCCGGCCCGGTCGCGCACCAGCAGGAGCTCTTTGTCCGAGTCGTCCCAGATCGCGAAGGCAAACATGCCGTTCAGGCGCTGCAGACAGTCTATGCCCCATTCGGCGTACGCATTGAGCAACACCTCTGTATCCGAGCCAGTGCGGAAACGGCGGCCTCCGGATTCGAGATCTCGACGAAGCTCGCGGTAATTATAGATCTCGCCATTCAGGATGATCGAAAAGCGGC
>DATLNN010000113.1:0-6883 GCA_035536695.1 Pyrinomonadaceae bacterium
ATTGAGATCGATAAACCGGCGTCCCTCGCCGGCCGCCGCGGATTCTGGCTGGCGGTCGGTGAGTTCCAGATACACTTCGGGGCTGAGGACGGCGTGGACAGGACGTTGACGCGGTCGCACATCGCTTATCTAGTAACGGACCTGGACCGTTGGAAAGAAAAGCTCGAGCAGAACGGGCTATCTGTCAAGGACGGTATCCCGATACCAAATCTCCGTCGCTTCGAATTTCGCGATCCGTTTGGCAATCGGGTGGAGTTCCTTGAAGACCAAGCTTTGCCGAGGCGCGGTCCTACCTAATAATTTTCTTCTAACGTCTCTGCGTTCTCTGAGTACTCTGCGTTAAGATTCTGAGTTATGGCCAACCAGTTTCACGTTTCAGATCACGTAAATGAAATGAAGGGCTCGTCTACGCTGATCGCGGCGCAGGCCGCGGCGGACATGCGTGCGAGCGGGATCGATGTTATCGACCTCTCGGTTGGCGAACCAGATTTTGATACGCCCGGGTTCATCAAGGACTACGCCATCGAGGGCCTTCAAAAGGGTCTCACAAAATACACCCCGACGGCAGGCACGGCGGAGTTCCGCTCATCCATCGCCGCGTTCTATCTGGAGCGCTTTGGCGCTACGATAAGCTCCCCGGAGATCGCCGCGTCGTGCGGCGGAAAGCAGGCCCTATTCAATGCCGCATGCTCGCTCCTCAACCCAGGCGACGAGGTGCTGATACCAAAACCTTACTGGGTGACCTTTCCGGCTATCGCTACGTTCTGTCGAGCGACGAGCGTTTTGATAGAAACGGAAGAAACCGATTTTGTATTGACCGCGGGACAGGTTGAGCGAGCGATCTCTGACAATACGAAACTCCTTATCCTGAATTCGCCGAATAATCCGACCGGCCGAATCGTACCACCCGACGAACTGCGCCGCATTGTCGAAGTTTGCGCGGAGCGCGGCGTTTATGTCCTCACAGATGAATGCTACCTATTTTTTGCCTATCCGCCAGCCGAGGCGTTCTCCGCCGCTTCGCTGCCTGAGGGCCTTCGGGAGTATGTTTGCGTCGCTGGGAGCTTTTCAAAAACCTATGCGATGACGGGTTGGCGGATCGGATTTACGATCGCCAATCCGGAGTGGACCCGAGCGATCGTAAAACTTCAGAGCCATTCGGCCACACATCCTACGTCGTTCGTACAATATGCATGTGCTAAAGCGCTACAGGACGCCGATGCCACGATCGGGGCCGTGAATTCGATGACGGCGGAATACGAACGCCGCAAGAACTGGTTTATTCCCTCGCTCAACGAGATCGAGGGCTTCAAAGTCTCGATGCCCGAAGGCGCGTTTTACGCATTCGTCGATGTTCGCGATCTGATCGGTGACCGTTTCGCAAGTTCGTCGGACATTACGGATTTTCTTCTGCGGGGGGCCCAAATCGTAGTCACGGACGGTGAAGGCTTTGGTGCCGACGGTTATATTCGCTTCTCATATGCGACCTCAATGGAGAATCTTCAGAAAGCTGTCGAACAGATGAAGGTATTATTCGCGAATGGTTAAGCCGCAAATGTGAGCACAAAACCGTTGCGATCGCGCACGACGACCTCAGTACTCTCATAAATTCGCTTGACCGGACCTTCTAGAATATCGGCGCCGCTTGCCGTTAACTCTTCAAAAATTGCTACGGTCTAGCTGCCGGTCATCATCAACCCGATCTCTTCTGCGGACGTTACTTTCGGATCAACCTCGCCAGCGATCTGACCCTCGCGAATGACGAGTAGCCGGTCGGCGAGGGCCGTCACTTCTTCGAGCTCGGCTGAAACTAAAAGGACTGCCGACCCAGCGTCGCGCAGCTCGATAAGCTTGCGATGGATGAACTCGATGGCCCCGATATCGACACCACGCGTTGGCTGGGAAACCAGAAGGAGTTTTGGGTTTAGGCCAAATTCCCTCCCGATGATCAGCTTCTGCTGATTGCCGCCGGACAGCGATTTTGCCGGCAACTCCGGATTCGGCGGCCGGACGTCAAAATTCTCGATTATTTCGCCCACCCGCTGATTTATGGCTGCCGTGCTCATAAACCCTGCTGCCGCGGTCAAGGGAGGGCGGTAATGGACACCAAGTATCGAGTTTTCAGCCAGATCTGAGTGCAGAAGCAAACCGCGCTTATGCCTGTCCTCGGGAATATGGGCGATGCCGAGTTCCTTTAGCTGTCGGGCGGTCGATCTGGTAACGTCGCGGCCCGCAAACGCGATACTGCCTGCCGACGGCCGTGCCAGACCCGAAAGAGCTTCGACGAGCTCCGTCTGACCGTTTCCCTCGATACCGGCGATGCCGACGATCTCGCCGGCACGGACCGTAAACGAAACATCCCGTACGGCAGGGCCGTGCTTGCCGGGTACGGCGAGCCCATTCACCTCAAGCACAATTTCGCCAGGCTCGGCATTGGTCTTCTCAACGCGAAGCAGTACGTCGCGGCCGACGATCATGCGGGCCAGGTCCTTCGCGGTGGTTTCAGCCGTCTTTACATTTCCGACCGATTTGCCGTCGCGCATCACGGTCACTTCGTCCGAGATGGCCAAGACCTCTTCGAGTTTGTGCGTGATAATTACGATCGTCTTGCCCTGTACCTTCATCCGCCTCAGGATGCCAAAAAATTCCTCGACCTCCTGGGGCGAGAGCACGGCGGTAGGCTCGTCGAGGATGAGCAGTTCGGCGTCGCGATAGAGAGCTTTCAATAGCTCGACCCGCTGCTGCTGGCCCACCGAAAGGTCTTCAATATAGGCTTGGGGATTCACACCCAAGCGTAGCTCATCCGAAAGGGCCGATATGTCTTTGTTCGCTTTTTCCAGATCGAGATTCGAGGCCGAACCGGTCTCGGCTCCGAGGATGATGTTCTCAGCGACGGTCATTGTGTCAACCAGCATGAAATGCTGGTGGACCATCCCGATCCCATTAGCGATGGCGTCATGCGGATTTCTGATCAAAGACGCTTTTCCGTCAACGTATATGTCGCCGCTATCGGCGTTGTAGAAGCCGTACGCGATCCGCATGATGGTTGACTTCCCGGCACCGTTCTCGCCGACGATCGCGTGAATCGTGCCTTTATGAACGGTGATCGACACATCGTCATTAGCCACGACATCGCCAAAGGTTTTCGTTATGTTTTTCAGCTCAAGCATAAAGTTGACCATCCACAGTGTCGATACTGCCGAAATAAAGCCGGCCGTCATCCTCCAACAAAGTTCGCTGAACGGATGCGTTCGGGATCTTGAACGAGGTCATGAATCCGTAGAACCCGTTCATCGACTCCTTTGAAACCTCGGGTGACAGCCGCATAGAACTCCACATCAGGCCCTTGATCACCTGTTCATGGGTGAATACATAAGCGAGCCCAAAATCGCGATCGCGCAATTCACGCACGAAGTGTTGGATTCGCGAGATGAATTCGGCAAACGATTCTGATTGCCCGCCGTCGCAATAGTGCGGATCGCACGTCTGCCAGTACTCTTCGACCCAAGGCTTCCGCTGCCTCATATTCGTACCGCGACACCGTTCGATCGATAGGTACGTGAACTCATGCACGAGCGCTGTTTCCACCGTTACGTCGGGGAATTTCGCCAACAGCGGGCCGACGGTCTGTTTTGTCCGGTCATATCGCGAAATGAAGACCTGGTCCGGCTTCACCGCAAGCGTATCCGCGAGTTGGGCGGCCTGTTTCAATCCCGCCGGCGAAAGGGGTATCTCACGCGGCGTCGAGGTGGCTTCCCCAATATTTGCAAGGCTCTCGGCATGCCGGATAAACCAAATATCCTTCATCGGTCAGTTCGCCATGGCATCCGTTACCTTGATCTCGCCCGTTCCGATCTTTGTTCTCGCTTCTTCAACTTTCTGGATGACGTCAGCGGGGATCAACGCCTCATTATGCTGGTCCATCGCATACGCAACGCCGTCCTTATCGAGGCCGAACACATGAAAACCACCCTGGAAGCGGTCGTTGAGCACCTCATTCACAACGTCGTAGCACGCGTTATCGACCTTCTTGACCATAGACGTGAGGACAAACCCCGGTTTGACCCCGTTCTGATTCGAATCTACCCCGATAACGAACTTGTTGGCCTCGCCCTCCGCGTTTTTGCCATATTGCTCAACCGCGTCAAACGCACCGAGACCCGAGTTGCCGGCGGCCGTGAAGATAACGTCCGCTCCCTTTTCGATCTGGGCCAGCGAGAGTTCTTTCCCCTTGCCCGGATTATTCCACGCACCGTCCGTGACGCCTACATAGTTGTCGATAACCCTGATATTCGGGTTTATCGCCCGAGCTCCTTCTTCATAGCCCGTCTCAAAGCGATGGATGAGCGGTATATCCATCCCGCCGAGAAAGCCGATAACACCAGTTTTCGACTTGGACGCGGCGATCATGCCGACCAGATACGAGCCTTCGTGCTCGCGAAAGACGAGGGATGCAACATTCTTCAAAGGCGTCTTGCCATCGGCCTCGAAGATAACGCCGTCGATGATGGCGAATTTATTGTTGGGGTAATCCAGAGCAACCTTCTGCATGATCGGCCCCTGCGCAAACCCGACTCCGATTATGAGATCGAAATTCTTTTCGGCAAACGCACGCATTGCGGGCTCGATCGAGGTTGGGTTGCCGGGTTCAACATCATAAAGGCAAATATCCAGGTCCTGTTGGGCGCGTTTCACGCCCTCCCATGCGGCCGCGTTGAATGAACGGTCATTCTTGCCGCCGATGTCAAAGACGATACCAACTCTGATCTTGCAGCCTTCTCGTTTCGCGACAGCGCGCTCGGTGCAGGACGATGCAATAAGAGCACCGGTGAGGACAAGGAACACCCATAATCGATTGTGACGTGTCATCAGCACCTCCTGTTCGCGGCCCCGACATCCGCCCCGAGCTCGGCCGCGACAAGCCAGTTAAAACTGGAACTCCAAACATTAGACCACGGCCCTGATCAGTTTGGTTGTCCTCGGGGTTTCTTTCGATATTTTATACGCGGCTAGGATCTTCTGGCCAATCAATTCGGCATGGTTCTTTCGCCGGTAATACGCGATACCGAGTTCGTCGCCCGGGTGCACCCGGTCGCCGATCTTCTTGAGTGTGGCGAAACCCACAGCGTGGTCCACAGCGTCCTCCGCCATAAGCCGTCCGCCGCCGATTTCGCAGATTGCGCCCCCGATCGCGAAAGTGTCTATCTCCGCTACATAGCCGCCCGTAGGCGCCGTCACCACCGTTTCTTTCAATCCTTTTCCCAACATCATCTCCGGCCGGTCGCATACCGTAGGATCGCCGCCCTGGAGTTCCACATTCTGCCGAAACCGCTCCAGCGCCGCGCCCGAATCCAAGGCCCGCTGGCTCATCGACCGGCCGGTTTGTAGCGAGCCGGCCAGCCGGCACTGGACGAGCAGATTGGCAGTTAGCTCGATCGACAGCTCGAGTGTCGGGCCCATCAGATCGTCACCCTCGCCGCGGAGGATCTTTAGACACTCATAAACTTCAACCGCATTCCCCACATATTTGCCGAGCGGCTGGCTCATGTCCGTGACCACAGCCTGTGTATTGACGCTGAACGATCTGCCGGTCTCACATAACGCTTTCGCGAGTTTGAGCGAATCGGCGTATTTCTGAATAAATGCCCCGGAACCGGTTTTGACATCCAGGACAAGCGCGTCGAGCCCCTCAGCAAGCTTCTTTGACATGATCGACGCGACGATCATCGGAATGTACGGCACGGTCGCCGTAGCATCTCGAAGAGCATAGATCTTCTTGTCGGCCGGAGCGATGTGTTTTGTCTGCCCGCCAAGAGCAAATCCGCACGCTTTCAGAACCTTTTTGAACTGGGGAAAAGTGAGATTGACGTTATAACCCGGGATCGACTGAAGCTTGTCGAGCGTACCTCCGGTGTGGCCGAGCCCGCGCCCCGAGATCATCGGCACGGCGACACCACAGGCGGCCGCGAGGGGTGCGATCATCAGCGAGGTCTTATCTCCGACGCCGCCTGTTGAGTGCTTGTCGCCTTTCGGGGCCTCGACGTCGGAAAAATCCATTATCGTGCCAGAATGCAGCATCGCGCTTGTGATCGAATGTTGCTCGCGGCGATTCAGCCCGCGAATAAAGATCGCCATCACGAGTGCGCTTATCTGATAATCAGCCCAGGACCCGTCCACCACACCATCTATGAATGACGTGATCTCGGCATCAGACAGGGATTTGCCGTCGCGTTTTGTAGCGATAATTTCCTGTGGGCGCATTGGTTTTTGGTGAAAATGTGGAATCAGTTTCGCACAGAAGAGGTAATTAAGTCTATTTCCCGCCAGCCGAACAGTGTCCTAATTTCGAGCATGGTCCAGCTGCCACAAACAGCGAGCGGGGGATGTTACGGAAGAATTAAATCTTTTAAAACCGAGTCGCCGATCGGCGCGTCCTTGTAGCCGCATGTTATGCGGCATTTGTCGGATTCACTTCAACCTGATGTGGGTTGCGCGGATGACCGCCCTGTACTTTTCAGTCTCGGCTGCGATGTAGGCCGCGAAAGCGACAGGAGAACCAGGTATAACCATTCCACCAAGCCCTGCGACGCGTTTCCGAATCGCAGAGTTGGTCAGCCCGGCGTTTATCTGAGTGTTCAGGCGAGTAATGATAGTCGGCGGCGTCCCGCGTGGTGCGCCAATGCCGAACCATGAGCCTGCCTCGTACCCTGGAACGAAATCGCTCATTGGTGGCACTTGCGGTAGCGCCTCCGAGCGCCGCGACGTAGTTACGGCAAGGCCTCAGCTTGCCGCTGTTGATCAATCCAATGCTCGAAGGCATCGGGTCGAACATTGCGTCTGCCTTTCCGGCGAGTAAAGCTTCCAGTGCGGGTGTTGATCCAGC
>DATLNN010000114.1:0-6293 GCA_035536695.1 Pyrinomonadaceae bacterium
CCTCAACCTCGTCGCCCTCGATGGCGTGATGGTCGTCGTCGGTGTGCCCACCACGCCCTATTCGCTGAATGCCTTCTCGCTCATCGGCGGCAACAAAGTGCTCGCCGGTTCCCTGATAGGCGGCATCCCAGAAACGCAGGAGATGCTCGATTTCTGTGCCGAGCATGGTGCCACATCGGACGTTGAGGTAATAACGCCCGACCGTATCGAAGAGGCCTATGAGCGCACCGTTAAAGCCGATGTTCGTTACCGCTTTGTGATTGACTTAGCGACGCTTTAAGAGGGGCACATATGTTAAGACGTTTGGCTTCGATTATTTCGCTTTTTTTGTGTCTTGCGGCCTTCGTCAGCGGTCAGGAACTAAAAGGCACATGGGTCGGGTCGATAGAAGCTGACGATTTTTTCGGTGCTCTGCGCCTGGATTTTAGCGGCGACCCGAATCAAGCCGGTTCAAAAGTCACGCTGTACTATGCAGGCGATAAACGCAACGGGACTATAGAATTATTCCGCACGAGTGGGGACGAGGTAACCTTTGAAGGCAAAATGCAGCCTCTGGCCCGTTTTTCCGGAAAGGTGGCAGGCGAGAAAATCGGCGGCACGTTCAATATTGTTTCAAGAAGTGGCGCCGTTTCGGGTACCGGCGTGTGGGAAACGCGGCGGGTCGACCCAGCTTCCATCACGGAAACGGCGAAGGCGGCACCAGCAACGGCGGTAAAGTTTGAATTGCCGAAACCTACCGGCAAATCTGCGATTGGACGAAGCCTGTTTCACTGGGTCGATGAATCCCGCGCCGAGACGATCACTGACGATCCGGCGGACAAGCGGCGGCTTTTCGTTCAGCTGTGGTATCCCGCAAGTAACGCCCGAACGGCTGCTGCGGCACCGTACATCCCGGACTTGGAAGAACTTCGTCGCGCCGAGCCTAATATTCCGGACCTGACCATGTTACGCACTCATGCTGTCGTCGACGCCGCACCGGCCAAGGGGGAGCGAAATTTCCCCCTGATCGTGTTCTCGCCGGGGCTTGGGTCTAGTCCCTTCGGCTATACAACCATTATTGAGAATCTGGTCAGCCACGGCTATGCGGTCGCCGCCATCAATCATCCGTACGATACAGCAAATTTCAAATCTTCCGATGGTTCGATCGTCGCTTACGCGGGTGCCAAGTGGGACCGCGAGGCCCCGAAAGACTGGACGGCTGATGAGCGAAAGAAGTTTTTTGACGATCGGCGGCTTCAGTGGGCGGCCGATGCGTCCTTCGTGGTCGACCAGCTTTCGAGACAGAATTCGGCGATTTCGAAACGTCTCGATTTTACAAACCTTGGCATGTTAGGTCATTCGTTCGGAGGGCAGGCGGCTTCGATTGTTTGTGCGGCCGACGCGAGGTTTAAGGCGTGTGCCAACCTGGACGGTCAGGCGCAAGGCAACGCTTTTCTGCCTGATTCGTCCGGGAAGGTAATTAGGCAACCATTCCTTTTCTTCACAAAGGCTCCGGAAGTAACAAATTTTGAATTGTCGATGATGGGCCTTTCTCGCCAGGAATACCGATCGCGGGAACTGAAGAGGTTTGAGCGATTCAAACCTGGTTATAAAACGCGCATGGCCTCGTTGGAATCCGGCGGACATCTGCTTACGTTTCTTGGAGCGAAGCATTCGAGCTTTAGCGACTCGCCGCTTTACGATTCCCGTTCCGAACAGTCGTACGACGAAAGGGTAAAGACGGCGAAGGCGGTTAACGAATATGTACTTTCATTCTTTGATAAGTATTTGCTCGGCAAAGCTAACACGCTGCTTGACGGGAAAGTAAAATCACAACACAACGTGATCGTCCAATATTTGAAGCATAGCCCTCAGCCATGAGGTACGTAGCCCTGCTCCGCGGCATAAACGTCGGCGGAAACACCATGATCAAAATGGAAGAGCTTCGACGCACGTTCGAAGCTCTTGGTTTTGAGCGCGTGGTCAGCTATATCAATAGCGGAAACCTTGCCTTCGACAGCCCGAAAGGGTCAGACGTGAAATTGGCGGCCATGATCGAAAAAGCGGTCGAGGGGCTGATCGGCAAGAACGTTTCCGTAATGGTCCGCGAGCAGAAACACATCCTACAAGTTCTCGCCAACAACCCCTTCGACGGCCAATACGCCAGTCATAAAGAAATGCACGTCCTCTTTATGAAGGACGAAATGCCCCCGGAAAAACAGGAACAACTCCGTTCACTGGCACCCGCTCGAGAGCGTTTCGAGATCGCGGGCCGCGAAATTTACTGCCACCTCCCCATGGGCGTCGCCGATAGCCTGATGGGGCGCGGACTATTCGAAAAGAAGCTGAAGGTGTCCGTCACAGCGCGGAATTGGCGAACCGTCGAGACTATCGCAAAACTTTAACAGCTCAGCGATAAGTAGTGAAAATAGTGTGTTCGCCGACGCCTCGAAGTCAATAAGATTATTGGCTGGAAGTTATGCAGCCCCGTACCACGTCAAAGCCTCGCCTAGCGAGATCCGGCTGCATGTGTCGATAACTCTTACGGTCTTAGAGCGGATGATCGCTCACGGCCGATGTTCTGCAGATGTTTGACAATTTTTTCGATTAGCCAGTCCGGGGTCGATGCCCCGGCGGTGACGCCTACTTTTTCGCAGCCGGCGAGGTCGGCGGGATTGATCTCTCCCTCGGTTTCGATGAGGAAGCTTTTTGAGCATTGCTCTTTACACACGGCGAGAAGCTTTACGCTGTTTGACGAGTGGCGGCCGCCGATAATGTAAAAGGCATCGACCATGCCGGCTAGCGCGCGGGCTGCCTCCTGGCGGTCGCGCGTTGCGCTGCAGATCGTGTTGACGACCTGAACGTCGTCGTCCGTGCGGGATCTTATTGCTTCGGCGGTGTCGAAGAATGTTTTGGCTTTGATCGTGGTTTGCGAAACGACAAGCGGTTTTCTGAGCCAGGGCAAAGCGGCGACTTCGGTCTCGTCTTTAATTACAAAGGCGTGGTTCGGCGCGTAGCCTTTGACGCCGATCATTTCGGGGTGATCTGGGCTGCCGACGACTATGACATGGCGATCCTCGGCGGCGGCCCGGGCGGCGAGCTTCTGCACTCGGGTGACAAACGGACAGGTTGCATCGACCACCTTGGTGGCCTTTTCTTCGAGTTCACGCTGGACCTCGGGCGTCACGCCGTGGGCTCGGATGACCGCCGTTTCACCGCGTCCGATCTGGATAGGCTCCGAGATGGCTGTCACCCCTTCGTGCGCGAGCCGCTGCATTTCCTGTTTGTTGTGGATCAGCGGGCCGAGACTTCGAACCGTCTCGCCAGACGCGACGGCCTGCTCGACCATTTCGACAGCGCGTTCGACGCCAAAGCAAAACCCGTATTCGTCCGCCAAAAGTACTTGCATTTTTATCAAACCTTCTCTAAATTGACTACGCAGCGACCGAGTCAAAGTTCAATCTTATCAAATGGCCAATGGAAACGGAACCTTCTTCACCGATTGCCGGTTCTTGAGCGAAGACCACCTCCCACAGCTTTACGAAGCGTTTAGCCAAGCGTTCTCGGACTATGTCATCCCTTTTGCGTTGACCAAAGAACAGTTCCGAAATCACATAAGCTTAAACGGAGTCGATCTTCAGCGGACCGTCGGATGCTTTGACGGCGAACGGATAATAGGCTTCTGGCTGAATGGCTTTGGCGACTGGAATGGGAAGCCGACTGTTTATGACGCCGGAACCGGCGTTGTTCCCGAGCGTCGGCGCCAGGGTTTGAGCAAAACTATGTTTGATGTTCTATTGAGAACATTCGCCGTAAATGGGATCGAACAGTTTTTGCTCGAGGTGGTCACGACGAACGCCGCCGCCGTCGAGCTCTACCGAAATCTCGATTTCCGGCCTGTGCGCGAATTGGCGCTTTTGCAGTGTGATGGCGATCTAAAAACGGATGCTCCTATCCCGGCCGACATCGAGATCTGCGAAATCAGCGAACCCGACTGGGGCCATTTATGCTCGTTCGCAGATGGACAGCCGTCCTGGCAAAATTCGGTTCCAGCGATCCGTCGAAGTCTGGTAATGAAACGGATTCTCGGCGCGTTTTTCGACGAATCGTGTGTTGGATACGTGGCATTTTCGTCGCGCTTTGGCCGTCTTGCACAGATCGCATTTGACGAGAATTATCGAAATCGCGGAGTTGGTACCGCGTTGCTCCGTCAAATGCAGGAAAACACGGCCGAGGGGTTCTCGATGCAGGCGATCAACATCGATAGGTCTCTCGACTATGCATTTCGGTTCTTCCTCAACCGCGGGTTTTACGAGCGGCTACGCCAGCACGAGATGATTCGGGCGATGTGACGCAAGCATCCGGCGGAGACGTAGCGGCGACAGGATCGGGGACACGGAGTAAGCAGGTTCGATCGCTCTCAGTCATCGGACCGGTTCGCGCATGATGGCGTCAGACGCAGCGGCAGCGATCAAAGCGGCGGCCGGGTTGGACTTTCGAAGATTTGCGAGCTGTCTGAGGGCCTCGCCGGTGCGAGAGAGCAGGCGGACGAGATCGCCTTCCTCGGCTTGGGTTCGATCGACGAGTTCATCCCAGGACATGCCAGCCGTCCAGCGTTCAGCGGCGGCGGCTGCAGAATAGTTGATCTCCTCGGCCGGTTCGACGCCGTTTTTCCATTCGATATTTGAGACGCCGACCACTATATCTTCGAAGTTACCCAAAATTTCGTTCATCCGACGTGACGAGCGCATTTCGCCGTAGCTGCGGTCCGGATCCGAGGCAACCGACGCCATTAGGCCGGCCGCTTCGGCAATTATAAGTTCGTCAAACACACCGTGTCGCAGCGCCTCGCCGACAAGCAGGGGGCGGTCGATACGCAGGTCGGCAAGCCACTTACCGGTCTCCGTTACCTGTTCGGCATCGAAATCGAGATATCCAAAATGAGCCAGTACGCGGGCCTTTTGCTCGAAGGGCAGCCAAAGGCCGCTCTGAGTTTCCGCGGGAGAACCTTTGCCGCGCACCACACCAAAAGCAAACGAGCCGAAGCTGCGCTCGGCGATGTCCCGAACCTGGGCAAAATTACCAAATGCGTCGAGCAAATTCAGAAGGCTGGTATAGGTGGCCCGAAAACGGCTCTCAAGCGGGTCTGGTTTTGCGGCCAAGAGCTCGGCGATCTTTCTCGGGTTTTGAAACTGGCCGGGTGCGAGCACTACAAATCCGACGTTATCTCGGCCGCGCCGCCCGGCCCGGCCGGTCATCTGCTGCAGTTCGCTGGCCGTCAAGGGGCGCCATCCGTCATTTCCGCGGGTGTCTGCATTGCTTACAACGACGGTCCGGGCCGGAAAATCGACACCCGCAGCGACTGTTGAAGTGGCGAACAGAGCATTGAGCAACCCCCCGGACATCATTTTTTCGATAAGCAGCTTCCACGATGGAATGTGCCCAGCATGATGTGCGGCCACGCCGGCTCGTACTATCAATTTGGCGTGTTTATGGTCGCGGACCTCGGGGTTTTCGATGGCGAACTCGTTAAATATCTCCTGCCGTCTGGCTTGCCGGTCAGGATCGGCGCGTTGCGATTTGTCGTTTGCCACATCGGTCGCAGCCTCGTCGCATTTCCGGCGCGTAGGTAAAAAGACGATCGCGGGCAATAGGTTGAAGCCGCGTAGGGCGGAAATAAGTTTTGGCGGCCGAATCTCCGGCGAGCGCTGGTCCATCCCAAAAGTATAACGCAGACGGTCTTTGCCTCACTGCCTACCCGACACGGCGCTATCCGGAATGCCTTGGACTATCAGTCACAGCGGTCTTGCCAATGCGCTGATGCATAAAGCGCAGGCCGTCAAGCGTCAGGTTCTCATCCACTATGTCGATCTTATCTGTGTTTGCGGCGGTCATCGGGGCGAAACCGCCCGTCGCAATGACAAGGGCTTTTTCGGCGAGCTCGCGCTTCGATCGCCGGATCATGCCCTCGACCATAGCAATATGCCCATAAAAGACCCCCGATTGAATAGCGGCCGCCGTGGTATTGCCGAGAAGATTTGCGGGTTTAGCCAGCTCGACATGAGGAAGACGCGCCGCATGTAAATGAAGGGCCTTCAGCATTGTTTTCATGCCTGGTGCGATCGTGCCGCCGAGCAATTCTCGGCCTTTGCCGACGACATCGAAGGTCGTTGCCGTGCCAAAGCTGCAAACGATCGACGGGGCACCGTATTTTTCGGTGGCTGCAAACGCGTTTATCAGCCGATCTGTCCCAACTGCGTCGAGTGGGCAGTAGTTGATCTTTAGGCCAAAATCATCATCGTTTTTGACAAACC
>DATLNN010000115.1:0-19163 GCA_035536695.1 Pyrinomonadaceae bacterium
TTCACCAGCTTCGTGCTCTTTGTGATGGTGAAATGACATCCGTCTGGCTCGAAGGCGTTTCTCTCGGCGAGGTTCCCGCGCGCTCCTGCCGAGCGCTCGAGCTGGTGGCCACCGACGCGCAGGTGGAATTCGACATGTTGAGATTCACCTCGACATGAAAGCAGGCATCTTTTCCGACCACCTCAACTTCTATCCTACGGTTGCAAAGAGAGGTGCATCGACATAAAATTTTCTTTTTAACTCCGCGACATCACCGTTCCCGTGAAATTTCCGCAACGGCTTTCGGGCCAGAATTTTTGGAATGCCCGCGATTTTATTTGGGCCGCCGGCATAGAGGACACGTTCGTCCCGCAGACTCGTCCTGGCCATCGTTCTCTTGACGAGTACGAGTTGATGGGCCACTACGTGCATTGGCGCGAGGATCTTGCCCTTTGCCGCGATCTTGGTTTAGGAGCGGTTCGATGGGGTGTGCCCTGGTATAAGGTCGAGCCTGAGCCCGGACGTTTTGATTGGCACTGGGTCGATGAGGTCGTCCAATACCTTGTTGAGGACCTAAAGATCAATCCGATCGTAGATCTGATCCATTATGGCTGCCCGTTCTGGCTCGAGCGCTCGTTTACGGACAAAAACTACCCGAACCTGGTCGCCCGATATGCGGCCGCCTTTGCCGAGCGGTACTCGGACCACATCCACTGGTACACACCGCTAAATGAGCCCATCATTACAGCTCTCATGTGCGGGATGCGCGGCCTCTGGCCGCCATACTCCAAGGGGGAAAAGGGCTATATTCGATTAATGCTGCACATAGCCCGCGGGATCCATTCGACGGTACGGGCGATTCGCGAGGTTGATCCGGAGTCTATAATGGTCCATGTCGAGGCAACCGGGCTCACGCGGACCATCCGCGATGATCTTGCTCCGCTAGCCCGCGAGGAGCAGCACCGCGGCTATTTGTGTTTCGACCTGATAACGGGAAGGCTCACACCCGACCACCTACTGTTCCCGTGGCTGCTAAGGAACGGAGCGGTTTTGGACGAGCTTCATGCTTTGAACGAGAACCGTATTGAGCTGGACATCGTTGGTATGAATTTCTATCCGCAATGGTCCACCAAGCAAATATATCTCGATCGCCGCGGCCGCATCGCCTTTCGTGAAACAGAGCCGGAAGGAACTGGATTTGCGGAATTGATACGTGACTATCACAATCGCTATCAGGCTCCGGTGATGATAACCGAAACTAGCGCCGTCGGCTCAGAGGAACTCAGGCTTGCATGGCTCAAATCGTCGGTAGCTTCGATCAAAAAACTGCGGGTGGAAGGCGTTCCGGTCATAGGTTACACATGGTTCCCACTTTTCACCATGATCGATTGGCGCTATCGGTTCGGAGCTGCTCCGCTAGAGGATTTCTACCTTGAATTAGGCCTCTACAATCTGAATCGTGAATCGGCGGCGCCTCGATGGCTGGCGACGCCGCTCGTGGACGAGTTTCAAAAATATGTGAGTTCACCAGAAGAGTCTGTCGGCGATCTCGGAGAAGCGTACGCAGAGGCCATCACCTGAGCTCAGAGGTCTCCGATGTCTATTTCAGTGGCTCCGTGCGCCGGGCGGACCGCGGTTATATCCGGCTCTCTGTCAAAGGCTAAATGGTAGCGAGACCGGAGCTGGTCAGTAAATTCTGCAAAAACAGCTGCATCCATCAGATTGATCGTACATCCACCAAACCCACCGCCGGTCATTCGTGCACCTATAACACCTGAGACCTCGCAGGCCGCTTCAACCAGCAGGTCAAGCTCCGCGCAGCTAACCTCATAGTCGTCTCTAAGGCTCTCGTGCGATTCATACATCAAACGCCCTAGACTGGCAAAGTCCGAGCATTCAATTACGCTTACGGCGTTGAGTACTCGCTCGTTTTCCGTCACCACGTGTCGACAACGGCTTCTGATCGGTTCAGCAAGGTTGCCCGCGAGTTTGCCGAATTCGGACACGTTAACGTCGCGAAGAGAGCTTCTGCCGGGCAAGTATCTCTGAAGGATTTTCATTCCCTCTTCGCATTCCTCACGTCGGCGGTTGTACTCGCTGGCCGCCAGGTCGTGCTTTACCTTTGTATCGCATATGGCCAGCACCATATCCGGCCGGTCAAAGTGCACGTAGGTCGTTTGCAACGACCTGCAGTCTATCAGCATAAGATGGTTTTCGCGGGACAGGGCCGATGCCAACTGGTCCATAATGCCCGATCTCACACCAATGAATTCGTGCTCGACGCGCTGACCCCAAAGGGCTATCTCCTTAGGGGAATTCCCCAGCCCGGCCATGGCGCCTAACCCAAGGCCTAAGGCGACCTCAAACGCGGCGGACGATGACAGCCCCGCGCCAAAGGGTATCTCGGAGTCTATCAGTACGTTCGCGCCTCGAAACGCAGGTGTGTGCTTACTGAGAATTTCCGCCATTCCGCGCACATATATCGTCCATGACTCACTGCTGCTCGCAGCCGCTCCCAGACACATCTCGAAGCTCTTATCGAGCGTTCGCGTGACAGCACTCACTTGACCGTCATCTCTATGCGAGCAAGCAACATACGTACGCTCTTCAAGCGCGAAGGGCAGCACAAAGCCCTCGTTATAGTCGGTATGCTCACCTATCAGATTTACCCTGCCGGGTGCGGCAAACAGTCGAGGCTCGGTACTAAATCGGGCGCGGAAATCTTCGATAAATGCTGATATGTCGATCATGGATCCCACTTGACAGGAGTCACGTGTGAGCGGAGCTCGGCGGCTTTGTCCTCGGGGAGCGTGTCGTTAATAAACATACCCGCGCCTGACTCGCTGCCAGCAAGGAACTTCAGTTTGTCGCGCGAGCGGATCGGTGGATAGAACTCGATATGAAAATGATAGTAACTGTAATCCCTCCCATCTGTCGGCCGTTGGTGTATCGACATGATATAAGGAAACGGCCGGTCAAAAAGTCCATCGAACGCCGTGAGAACCTGTTTTAGTATCTCGGCGAGATCACGCCGTTCGGCGCGTCTGAAATCTGTCAGGGCGTTAAGATGACGTTTCGAATAGATATGCGTTTCGTAAGGGTAGCCAGCGAAGAAAGGAACTGCGGCGAGAAACGAGTCGTTTTCAGCTACAACGCGGCGTTCGAATCGTTTTTCATGATCCACAATGCCACAAATGAGGCACCGGCCGGTTTCCTCCAAGTGTTCTCGACACCGGGTTAACTCGTTCGCAACGACTGGTGGAATAAACGGATATGCGTATATTTGCCCGTGTGGGTGGTGCAGGGTCACGCCTACTTCAGCCCCTTTGTTTTCGAACCCGAAAACATAGTCGACGAAATCCAGAGCGCCCAGGGACCGATACCGGTCGGTCCATACAAGGATGAGTTTATAGATTTGCTCGACGGGCTCGTCGGCAAGGGTCGACCCGTGATCTGGCGAGTAAACGACAACCTCGCAAACGCCGTAAGAAGGCTTGACGCGATAAAACTCATCGCCCTCTATCGCCGGTTCGGCTGGATCTCTGGCCAAGCTTGGAAATTTGTTTTCGAAGACTACGATATCGTAATCATCGGCCGGGATCTCGGTTGGAAAGCCCCTGGACTTTGTCGGACAGAGCGGACAATAGTCGGCCGGCGGCATAAAGGTCCGCTCCTGCCGCGCCGTTGCAGTCGCGACCCATTGACCTCGCAAAGGGTTATAACGAAGCTCGGACATCAGGCAGGTTCGGGGTCCTCCCGCGGTCGCTCCGCATTATCCCTTGCTTCAGTATCGGGCCCCCTCTCGCGGTCAAATGTGTAGTAGATAAGATAACGCCGACCGTCGCTCATACGAATGGTCGTGCTTTGCATCCGCCTGTCGATATCCGTTTCGTCCATTCGCAATTACTCGGAGGCCTGTCGTGCCGTGCGGACCGCTCCCTGTTCTCCCTTCAACCAGGACCAGGCGGACTCGATGATCAGACCGAGGTCCTGAAATTCGGGTTCCCAGCCCAGCTCTCGCTTGATCTTTTGAGACGAAGCCACAAGAACAGCCGGGTCGCCGGCGCGGCGCCCGCTAAGTTTTTCGGGGATCAACACTCCGGTTACCGCCGACGCGGTGTCGATTACTTCTCGCACCGTATATCCGTCTCCCCCGCAGCCGAGATTATATATCTCGCTTCTCGCATCCAGGACGTCCAACGCCAGAATGTGTGCCCTTGCAAGGTCGACCACGTGGATATAGTCGCGAACGCACGTCCCATCGCGCGTCGGATAGTCGGTGCCGAAAACCTCGACGTGGGGGATCTGGCCGAGGACTGCTTTGAGGACCAGGGGTATTAAGTGTGTTTCCGGATCATGTCGCTCTCCGTTTCGCTGCGTAGCGCCGGCTGCGTTAAAGTAACGCAAACTGGCAAAGCGCAGCCCGACATCCTCTGCATAGCGCTTTAACAGTCCCTCAAACTCCAGCTTCGTTTCGCCATACGGGTTGGTCGGCTCTGTGCGGAGGCTCTCAACAATTGGTTGACGCTCCGGTTCGCCATATACGGCTGCGGTAGACGAGAATACGATCTTGTCGACGCCACATGATGCCATACCGTCGAGCAAGACCTGGCCAGCGACTACATTATTCTGCCGATACTTTTCCGGAAACTGCACGGATTCGCCCACGAGTGACGACGCGGCCATGTGGATAACTGCTTCGATGTTGTTCCGGTTCAGGATCTGCGATAACGTACCGCCATCAGCAACATCACCTTGGACGAACTGTGCGTCTGGGTGGACGGCATCGCGATGTCCCTTAGACAAATTGTCATAGACCGTGACCGCATGGCCCTTCTCGAGCAGCTGTTCCACCACCACGCTGCCGATATAACCTGCGCCGCCAGTAACGAGGATATCCATGTATTAGATCCCCGGACGTATGATGTGACCGTTTCCGGCAGCGGCCGGAATGCGGCGCGGCGCAGACAGTGGCCGTTTCCCCGCAGCAGTCGCAAAAGCCTTTTTTTCTCCGGAGATCTTTCCGTATACGGTCAACGCCTGGGCAACGATCTGATCCATATTGTAGTACTTGTAGGTGGCGAGACGGCCGACAAAATGGACACCGGGCGTAGCATCGGCGAGAGTCTTGTATTTTGTGTATACTTCGGTATTTTCCTTCCGCGGGATGGGATAGTATGGATCGCCTTCCGCCTTTGGAAATTCATAAACCACACTGGTTTTATCATGGTGCTGGCCCGTCAGGTATTTGAACTCGGTGACTCGAGTATAAGGCTGCCCGTTCGGGTAGTTGATGACCGGCGCCTCCTGAAATACCTCCCGATTGTGCGTTTCGTGCTTGAATTCTAGGGACCGGTAGGGCAGCTTACCGTATTTGTAATCGAAAAATGCATCGATCGGGCCGGTGTAAATTATTTCGCGGTGCGGAATATCGTTAATTATATCAAGATAATCGCAATTTAAAAGGATCTTTATATTAGGGCTGTCGAGCATCTTTTCGAACATTCGCGTATAACCGTGCCGAGGCATAGCCTGGAAGGTGTCGGTAAAATACCGATCGTCACGGTTAGTGCGTGTGGGTACACGGGCAGTAACTGAAGCGTCGAGCTCCGAGGGATCTAGTCCCCACTGCTTGCGCGTGTAGCCGCGAAAGAATTTTTCATACAGCTCCTGGCCGACCGCGCTGACGACGACGTCCTCGGACGTGCGAAGATGCTCACGCGGTTCGCGGATCTTCTCGAAGAATTCTTTTAGTTCAAAAGAAGTAAGATTAAGACCATAAAGCTTGTTTATTGTATCCAGATTGATCGGGATCGGAACCAACATGCCGTCCACCGACGCCAGGACGCGATGCTGGTACTCGCGCCACTCAGTGAACTGACCCAAATAATCAAAAACTGCAGAAGAATTAGTGTGGAAGATGTGCGGTCCGTATTTGTGGATCAGGACGCCATCGTCATTGTAATGGTCATAAGCGTTTCCGCCTATATGGGGCCGTTTATCGCAAATAAGTACTTTCTTATTGGAGCCGTTTGCGAGCCGCTCCGCTAGTACACTGCCGGCAAACCCGGCTCCTACGATCAAAAAATCAAACATCATCCCTCTCCTTCAAACTCTATCTTTTACAATTTAGAGTTTGCCACTCCTCGAGCGATGGCGTCTGTAATCTGGGTAACATTCGTCGCCTCGACCACCTGAAGTGGGCGGAGCATGATTGGCGTAAGAATAGACTTGAGGTGTTTCTTTATACCTTGAATCCGCCGCGCGTGAGCATTGTTCAAATCCTGTCTTGTCCACGGCCTTGACGTACGCATCTCTTGGCTCTACGATCCCGTTCTTGACATGCTCACAAAGCGCGTCGTTCAGTATGACCATGCCAAGGTTGCGTCCTGTTTGCATTGCGGACGGGATCTGAAATGTCTTGCCCTCGCGGATGAGGTTACTGATAGCCGGCGTGATGATCAAAACCTCAAGGGCCCGCGGTCCGGTTCGAGCCGGAGCTCATCGCTGCACGACGACAAAAGGGTTTGTAGGTACTCGTTAAGCTTTTCCATAACTGAGATCGGGGGGTGGCAAGAGATGGAGCGTGAGCGGGACAGCTCAACGACAAGATTAAAACGATTAAACACTGTTTGTCAATAAAAATAGACGCGGGAGCGCGCGCTCCATACGAATGGACAGGTTAGTTGCCCGCTAGCGCTCGATCAGATCGTCACCGCCTCGCGGTACTCACCCCAAACGGTGCGGAGTGTATTGCTGATCTCGCCGACAGTAACCTGTGCCTCGACAGCGGCGAGGATCCGGGGCAAAAGATTTTCGGTGCCGCGGGCAGCTAATTCGAGATCGCTCA
This sequence comes from Pyrinomonadaceae bacterium, assembly GCA_035536695.1. Lineage (GTDB taxonomy): Bacteria > Acidobacteriota > Blastocatellia > Pyrinomonadales > Pyrinomonadaceae > OLB17. The sequence continues at coordinate 6,830 of DATLNN010000115.1, forward strand.
GCGCCTTCGCGGAGGAACTAGGATCTCTTTTTGACCGAACGGCCTGAACGCGGGCGATCTGGTCGCGTTCGGTCGATGGGTCAACCCGTAGGACAGGGATCGTATCTTCTTCGGCCTGAAATTTATTAACCCCTACGACCACCGTGTCGCCGGTTTCGACCGATCGCTGATACTCGTACGCTGCCTCTTGTATCTCGCTCTGCACATATCCGGTCTCTATCGCCCGCAGCATGCCGCCCATCGCATCGATCTTCGCGATATATTCGCGAGCGCGATCTTCGAGGTGAGTGGTCAGTTCCTCGATGGCGTAGCTACCTGCAAGGGGGTCGACGGTATCGGCTACACCGGATTCGTGTGCGATGACCTGCTGTGTGCGAAGTGCGATCCGGGCCGCGCTTTCGGTTGGCAGGCCAAGGGCTTCATCGCGCGAATTGGTATGAAGACTTTGCGTGCCGCCGAGCACTGCCGCAAGAGCCTGGATCGTTGTTCGGACGACGTTCACGTCCGGCTGTTGGGCGGTCAGGGTCGAGCCGGCCGTCTGGGTGTGAAACCGCAGGGCGTGCGAGCGCGGATCTTTCGCATTAAATCGATCCTTCATTATCCGCGCCCACATGCGCCTTGCGGCGCGGAATTTTGCTACTTCCTCGAGCAGGTTATTGTGCGAATTGAAGAAGAACGACAGCCGCGGGGCAAAATCATCCACATCGAGTCCGACATCTATCGCCGACTGTACGTAGCAGATGCCGTCGGCCAGTGTAAACGCGATCTCCTGCGCGGCGGTCGAGCCAGCCTCGCGAATGTGATATCCGCTGATCGAGATAGTGTTCCAATTTGGCACCTCGGCGGCGCAGTAGGCGAAGGTATCTGTGATCAACCTCAAACTTGGCTTTGGAGGGTAAATGTACGTGCCGCGAGCAATGTATTCCTTGAGAATATCGTTTTGTATCGTACCGTCGACCTTGTCATACGACACACCCTGCTTTCTTGCCACGGCCAAATACAAACACAAAAGTGTCGAGGCCGTCGAGTTGATCGTCATCGAGGTCGAAACCCGGTCAAGCGGAATTCCATCGAACAAGGTGAGCATATCGTCGATGCTGTCGATCGCCACGCCGACCTTTCCGACCTCGCCCGCCGCAAGCGGATCGTCCGAATCGAGCCCGATCTGCGTCGGCAGGTCAAACGCGACGCTCAGGCCCGTCGTGCCATGCGACAAAAGGTATTTATATCGCTCGTTCGAATCGGCGGCGGTGGCAAACCCAGCATACTGGCGCATCGTCCAAAAACGACCGCGATACATCGACCGCCGGACACCTCGTGTATAAGGAAACTCACCCGGCGCCGCCAAATCGGATTCGTAATCGACCCCCCGGCTGTTATTCGGATTAAAATCGTTCGGCAATTCGATACCCGATGAGGTTTCGAACCGCTCACGTCGCTCTGCCATAGGCGTTTAGATTAGCACAACGAGTTAGAGAACAAAGGTCTCGACCACTTGTCACACGCGCGCCTAGTGTGGTGTATATATGTAGGGCAATTTATACGCAACGGAGCTTTTTTACGACCATGGATCGATCTTCCACACTTCTCTCGCTAACTCTTTCTTTAATCGTTTTCACAGTCGGGGCAAGCGGTCAGCTGGCTCGGAACATCCCGCCCCCGCGAGCCGATCATCATCAGCATGTATTCAGCCCTGATGTTGCAAAGCTGCAAGGTGTGACGACCATCACGGCACGCGACGTTATCGCCGATCTGGATGCGGCCGGCATAGAACGGGCCGTGCTGCTGTCGACGGCTTATGCCTGGGGACGACCCGGACGTGAGCCGCAGAATGAATATGAAATGGTGAAGGCGACCAACGACTGGGTCGGCGAACAGGCCGCGCTTTATCCGAAAAGGCTCGTCGGGTTTTGCGGTTTCAACCCGCTGAAGGATTATGCGGTGGCGGAGATCGAGCGATGCTCGCGCATTCCCGCCCTTCTCCGCGGCATCAAGTTCCACGTCGGCAACTCGGACGTGCAGATGGAGAACCCCCGCCACCTCGAAAAGTTGAAGGCCGTTTTTCGCGCCGCCAATGCTAAACGGATGTCAATGGTCATCCATATGCGGGCCTCGTTCTCGTTGAACCGGCCGTATGGCGCGGAACAGGCCCGCGCGTTCATCGAGCATCTGCTCCCGCTCGCACCGGACATCACGATCCAGATCGCCCACCTCGGCAGCTCTGGCCCCGGCTACGACGATCCTAAGGTTGATGCTTTTATGGATGCTCTCGTCGCGGGGGTCCAGGACCCGCAAGTCAAAAACCGAAGAAACGTGTGGTTCGACCTGACGACCATCGTCCACCCCACCAACACGCCAGAACGCTCCGCTGTCGTATGGCGCCGTATTCGCCAGATCGGCCCGGACCGCATCCTCTATGGCTCCGACGCACCGTTCGGCTCAAACCAACGCCCCAAAGATGCCTGGGCCGAGATCGCTAAGCTGGGGCTGACGGAAAAGGAATTGAGGTCGATCGCCGGCAACCGTGCGCCTTATATGCGTTAGTGCATCGGGCAGCGTGTATAGGACAGTCCAGGAAGCCCAGAAAAAGAAGCCATCGGTCGCGTGGAAACCACTTAAGCCGCTTAGAAAGATCTTTGGCCCGCGCGGGGCGCCCGTTAGAGCATCGGACAGCGTGGTATTCTCATTCGCATGGAACCGCTGAGCTACAAATGGAGCGACGGCGATGCCGAGCACGAATTGCGGCTGGTGCCTGTTCCCGGAACCCGCGGCACTCCGTACCTGTTCGGCCGGGGAGAGGATAAGATCGCGGTGGAGTGCGGGGACTTTTACATTGCTTCTACACCCGTCACTCAGGCGCTGTGGACCCACGTAATGGGTTCAAACCCTGCATGTCGAGTCGAAGCTTCTGCCCCCGTCGAAAATGTATCGTGGGAACACATCACAGGTGAGGACGGCTTTCTTGCCCGAGTCAATGCCGGACCCATACTGGCTGCCCTCGCCGGGCACGACGCAACGAAGCGGTTTCGCCTGCCGTCCGAGACGGAGTGGGAATACGCTGCACGCGGCGGGCCGCACTGGAAGGACGGATTTATGTTCAGCGGGAGCAACGATCCAGACGACGTGGCCTGGTATGGACTCAAATGGTCGGGCGGCGCTCTGAAATGGCGCTTTCACAAAACCGCCATCGGACGGCTCCTGTTCGGGACGACCGCGATCACCCGCCCAGAGCCGCAGACGCACGCGGTCGCGGGCAAGGCCCCGAACCAGCTTGGCATCTACGATATGTGTGGCAATGTTTGGGAGTGGTGCGAGGACGTCTGTGTCGACGATCTCGAATCAGTACCAAAGGACGGAACTCCGTATCCAGGTCCGGGCGACGAAAGGCGCCTCCGAGGCGGATGCTTTAACAATTGGGACTTTCTATGCTCCGTCTCGTGGCGTTACGGGATCACGCCCGACGCCCATGACGGCTGTATCGGTTTACGGCTCGTTCTTGCGTAGCTGCAGGTGTCAACGAACCGATTCGCAGAAGTATAAAGCATGTTTCGAGAAACGTCGTCAACGATTTTGCCGCCCCCGAATATTTCGCCTGGTTCCACTATCCTTCGGGATAAAACAGAAACAGTGTACAGCCGCTCTTAGACTGTGGGACGTGTGAACTTCCGGCACGGTTGTGAATGAAAGTACCCGCGGGATAGTCGCGGACTCCGTCATTCATGACCCCGGAAACTACGTAAACCTCTTCGGGGCCCGGCTCGTGTACGTCTATCCCAGGCAGAATGCCGCCGGGATCGATCTCCACGACCATGGCTTTCGCAGGGCCATTCTCGTCTTCCCACAAAGGGCGAACTCGGAAAAGTTCAGACCGGTGCAAAGTGGGCGCGTCCTTAAGTTCTGCCCAAACAACGCCTTCTGTGTTCATAATTGTATTTTCTCCATGATAATTGCCGATATAGCCATTGCTGCGGCTGTTCTCCCAAAGGCCAACCCGTCGTCATAAAAAGAACATTCGTAATAGTCCAATTAGACCTCCGATCAGAACAACTAAAAGGACATTTGCTTTGAACCTATAAAGTGCGAGAAACGCTGCCAGGCCCAGCGCCGCTGCAAACCAATCCATATTTCCGGCGAGTCCATTCGGCAAGATGACGGCAGCGCCGAATACGAGGGCGAGATTGAGCACAACGCCTACGACCGCGGCCGTTACGCCGGAGAGTGCGCCGGTCAGGTTTTTGTTTCCCCGTAGGACTTCAATGTATGGGGCTCCGACGAAGATAAAGATAAAACACGGCAGAAATGTCACATAGGTAGTTATGAGAGCGCCGGTAACCGCGCTTGCGATCGGGCTCATATCGCCAGGGTTATTCCAGCCGGCCATAAAGCCAATAAACTGCAAGACCATGATCAGCGGTCCGGGGGTCGTTTCAGCAAGCGCCAGTCCATCGACGGCCTGTGTTGGCGACAGCCAATTGTATGGATCCGTTGTCAAGGCTTGTGTGACATATGCAAGCACTGCATAGGCACCTCCGAAGGTAACAAATGCCGCCTGTGTAAAGTATCTGTATTCCTGCGCGTGAAGGCTTTCGAAGCCGCGCCATGCGCCGATCGCAAGAAACGGCAAGAGCCAGAGGGTTATACCAACGGCGAGAATTTTGAAAGTCCGAGCTCTGTTCGGGAGAGTGTGGGCAAGCGGCGGAGCATCGTCATCGATTGCTAGGGGTAATGCAGCGTCAACTTGGGCTTCGCCTTCCGTGATTTTATGACGTTCTTTTGCTTTAGGCTGGGCGGCGAAAACTAATGGCAGAGCGCGAGCGCCCAACAAACCAATAACTGCGGCCGCCAAGACGATCAGTGGAAATGGAACGTGAAGAAAATAAATTGAAACGAAAGCAAGCCCTGCAATAACGAAATGCGCCCAACGCTTTAGCGCTTTTCCACCGATCTTGATCACTGCTTCAACGACGATCGCGACGACGATCGGTTTGAAGCCGGAAAGAACGGCCGCAACAAAGGGAATGTTCCCGAAAGCAGCGTAAACGTACGAAAGCGCCAGCAGGAAAAAGATCGAAGGAATGACGAAAAACGCGCCGGCGACTATGCCGCCCCATGTGCGGTGCATCAGCCAACCGATGTAGATGGCAAGCTGCTGGGCTTCGGGCCCGGGCAGGAGCATGCAGTAGTTGAGGGCGTGGAGAAACCGCTCGTCCGAAAGCCAACGGCGCTTGTCTACCAATTCCTTGTGCATGATAGCTATCTGCCCAGCGGGGCCCCCGAACGAAATAAAGCCAAGCTTCACCCAGAATCTAAGGGCCTCGGAGAAGGAAACATGACGCTGACCGTGGGTTAGGACGTTATTTTCCACCTTGTTTCTTCCTGACACTGGTGTTCTTAGTGCGTGGTTCGTTGTTGGTATCCCTCGCGAACAATTCGTATAAACCGTCGAAGACGGGCCGGCTCTGTCTAAGCCTTTCGCTGTCGTCGGCGTAAACCGCGGCGAGCCCTCTGATCACAACATTGACACCGAAGGCCTCAGGGCGATTGAACTTATTATCTTTAAGATCAATGTCATGAACTATCTCGGCAATCTGGCACAATGCGTTATCCGATTCCAGATGGAAAAGTTTGATCATCGTCTCGAAGGTGCAGTCTTCTCCACGGTGTGTAAAATCCCCGCCTGGCATGTCGAATGTTAGAGTGTTCTCGATCGGTTCGCCCTCGGAAACAAAGTAGAACCGCGGGCGCTTGTCGATGAAGCGGCGGATGAGCCACGCTGTGGCCAGGCGATCAATATGCGGGTCGCGTCTGGTCGCCCAACGGCGGTTTTGATAATCGGTAGTTTCTAGCCGGGCGGAACCACCCTGTGCCATAGCCGTTGGTTCTTTTCTATTCTTGTTTTCGGTCGTCTGCAGCTGGCGGCGACATTTCTCGAACGCGCAGCGCGCCTTCTTTCCCTGTGACGCTTTGAAAAAATCAATTGCTATGACTCGCTCCAACTCCTGGCGCAGTTTGCTCAATTCGGCTATGTACTGAGTGAGTTTACCCACCGAAAGAGAATTGCCTTTAGTCTGCTCTCGGGTTGCCCCGGCAAGGCCTTCAAATTCGGAGATGAGTTTCGTGTAATCCTCGTTACGCTCTTGGCGAAATAAACCGATGATCTCTTTGTCCGTCTGGCCTTCGACGGAGCTCGCGCGGAAGAGATTTGCCTCGCCGCCTGAAGTTTCTATTTCTTGACGAAGCCACGCGAAATCCTCATTCGTTTTCTCGTTGTATGGCAGAACATACACGGAGTTTTTGATGGCCAATGCGCCTAATGCCTGGAGCTTTCTCCAGCTGCGGACCCGCAGTTTTGTCGGCTTCTGGGGCAATTGATGAACGAGCATTATCCACTCTTGTTTTTCTTCACTTTTCATAGCGAATGTAACACTAATTGACAATGTAACAGACGTTACAGTACTATACAAGTCGCGCGCCGGTCGCAAAGGAGGGGGGCTATTGAGATCAAAAGGCACATTGTTATTAACTCGTCGGACTGTCAGGGAGTTGCTGAGCATCGAAGAGTGCATTGAAGCGGTGGAGGATGCCTTTCGACGATACGCCCTCGGCCAAACTCGCCCGCCGGGAATTTTAGGCGTGCATGCGACGGGCGGCGGCTTTCATATCAAAGCCGGCATCATGGACCAGCACGAAAGATCATATTTTGTCGCCAAAACAAACGCTAATTTCCCAAACAACCGGGCGACCGGTCTGCCGACGATCCAAGGCGTCATCGTCGTCTGCGATGCTCTTAACGGAAGCGTTCTCGGGTTGATGGATTCGATCGAAATTACGATCATTCGCACCGGAGCCGCGACGGCGGTTGCTGCAAAGTATTTGGCGAGAGAGAACGCGAAGACGGCCCTCATGTGCGGATGCGGCAGTCAGGGGCGAATTTCGCTTGAAGCGATCATGAAAGTGCGAAAACTCGAAAGAGCGTTTGCCTACGATCTTGATGCTGGGCAGGCGAGTCGTTTTGCGGAAATCATGTCTGCCGAAATCGGCATCGACGTAACGCCCGTTCCCGCGGTTGCAAAGGCTGCTCGAGCGAGCGACATCAGCGTGACCTGCACGACTGCGAGAGAATATTTTCTCCTACGTGAACACATCATGCCGGGTACTTTTATCGCAGCGGTCGGAGCGGACAGCGAAGAGAAACGCGAACTGGAACCGGCGTTATTATCGACGAGCAAGATCGTCACAGACATTTCCGAACAAAGTGCGACCATCGGTGAATTGCACCACGCGTTAGAGGATGGCTGTGTTTCGCTCGGCGATGTTCATGCCGAACTCGGCGAGATCGTCGCGGGCAAAAGAGCAGGTCGGACGAGCGAAGACGAGATCATCATCTTTGACAGCACCGGAATGGCCCTGCAGGATGCCGCCGCCGCCGCCATAGTTTATGAACGCGCACTGGAATTGGGACTCGGAACCAGAATCGATCTTAACGATTAGCGCAATGGCAGTACCCCTTTTGTATTGATGATGACAGATAGATCCGATCGGTTTCGATACGGTGACTATCGATGGATTAGAACAAGGAGAAAACGAATGAACGCTATCGATCTATTGAAAGAGGACCACAAAATCGTCGACGGGCTTTTCAAAGAGGTAGAAAGCACGCCGCCGTCAAAGCACGGACCGCTTTTTAAACGCATCAAGGGCGAACTCGACACCCATGCCCACGTCGAGGAAGCCATATTTTATCCGACACTTAAAAAGAAAGGCGATAAGGAGTTGAAGGAGATGGTTCTCGAGGGCATCGAGGAACATCATCAGATGAAGATGTTTTTGCGTGAGGTGGCCGAGCTCACCCCCAGGAACGAAAGGTTCGAGCCGAAGCTCATGGTGCTGATCGAGGACACCCGCCATCATGTGAAAGAAGAAGAAGGCACGGGCGGCATGTTCAGCATGGCAGAGAATCAGCTGGGCGAAGAGGCTATGGAAAAGCTCGGTAAGCAGATCCTCGCCGAAAAGGCAAGATTCATAAAGGACAACGGGATAAAACCCGAACCTCGCCCCGCGCCGACCGCCCTCGGGAGTATCGCGGAAAGAGCGAAAGAGATGGTGGCTGGAGTTTTGGGCGGCGGGTCAGGTGATGGTGGCGGTCGTTCAAGAACTAAAACTGCAAATGGGAACGGAGGCTCCCGGCGAGCATCGGACCGGGCCGGCAAAACGACGAGCGGTAAACCAACTGCCGGGAAAAGCTCCGGTTCGAAATCATCGCAGGCGTCCGGGCCGTCTCGACAAAAAGGAGGCGCGTCAAAGTCCAGATAACGCTGAGCCGCGACCTAAGAGGGCTTCCAGGGGCTGGTGCGTGCCGGCTCCCTTGCTTTCACGGAGCCCTAGTCTCACCGACGGTATATTGCACAAGCTAAATAGGGCTATCGGATCTTTCGCTCGCCGGTCGACCCGATAACGAATTGGGCGCGTCGGCGTGCGCTCCGGGATGGACGGCGACGCCGAGGCGCTCGATCAATTCACCGCCGAGCCAACCTGTACTGATCTTCTCAAACGACTATCGGGCCAAATCTGTTGCAAGTCGGTAGGGCTTAATACAAAAGTGCGGGCATCCTGAATCTCAGCTCGAGTTTCTTCTACTTTGTATTGGAGTGGACATTCCCAGCATGACGGACCACTTACCCTTCTATGTGGACTGGGCTGACGCCCCATTTGCGAAGATAGCAGCCCGGGCAAGTAACAACACTAAAGATTTCCTAGGAGGTACAATGAACGCAATCGAACTATTAAAGGCCGACCATAAGGTCGTTGATGGACTATTTCAAAAAGTAAAGGCGGGCGAGGAGGAAGACCAGAGGGCGCTCTTCGAACAGATAAAGGCTGAACTCGATGTGCATGCGCACATAGAGGAAGCTGTTTTTTATCCGAGACTTATTGCGGAGGGCGACACCGAACTCGCGGACATCGTGAAGGAAGGCATTGAGGAACACCACCAGGTGAAGATATTTCTTCGCGAGATCTCTGCTCTTGCCGAGGAAAGCGAGAAGTTCGAGCCGAAGCTGATGGTCTTGATGGAGAATGTCGAGCATCACGTTATGGAAGAAGAGGGCGAGATGTTTCAGATGGTCGAAGAGCAGTTCGATCCGGAAGTTCTCGAGGAACTCGGCCGAGAGATGGAAGAGGAGAGGCAGAACTTCAATAAGACACAATCAGCCAGAGCGTAAGAGGCGCCGGCTACAAGACAAAGAGTGGGGAGGCAGCGATAGCAGCCTCCTCTTTCTTTGTGGCTTGTACGCACTCGAACCGGCTGTTTTGGGTGAACGCTTCCCGCCCGATCGGCGCCCATCATAAATTTGCGCTTAATGTATGACAGCGCACAACTGGACCCATCTTGGCGTGATGCAATGGGTTTGCGTTCCCACGGGCACGTTAATAAAAACAAGGGGGTTTGGAAAACATGCCAAACAAAGACAACGACAGCAAAGGCAAACAGGGCGGCGGCGGCGGCTCGAAGAGCGGCGGCGGCTCAGGCGGCGGATCGAAAAGCGGTGGTTCGGGCGGTTCGGGCGGTTCGAGCGGAGGCTCGAAGTCCGGCGGTGGCTCGGGCGGCGGCAAACGATAATCGGATGCCTTGATCTATGCTTACCGGGCCGGATGTCACTGTATGTCCGGCCCTTTTGAAATGGAGAAACCAGCTATGGCAAAGAACACAGGAAAGGATTTTCGTAAGGGCTCGGTGGATGAGCGCACGCAGCTGAATCTGGACGAGGAAAAAGGCAAGTTTGTAAAGCGGGACACGACAACCGGGCAGTTCACGGACCTGAAAGAGGACGACCAGCCGTTCAAGGGCGTCGCCCGGGAACCGGACAAACGCCGCGAAAAGTAATGCCATCGTTTTTGAAAAACAACTGTCTTTCGATAGTGCTCCTCACCTTGTTCGTGGTGACACTCGGTGGGCAATACGTCACGGGGTGGTACGAACATAACGAGGACCAGCGATTGCACGGGCGTCCTGAGGTTTCGTTTGCCGGCTACGCATCGGACGGACATTTCATCGAGGCCACGTTTGAGAATTGGGAAAGCGAATCCAGATGGCGGCGTTCGTCATTCTAACGATATTTCTATTTCAGAAGGGCTCATCCGAATCGAAATCGCCGGACAAACCTGAACGTGTCGACGAGATCAAGCCCGGTTCCGCCAAGGACCCATCTATGCCGTGGCCGGTCCGCCGCGGCGGATTCGCTCTGACCCTGTATAGTCACTCGCTCAGCATCGTTCTTCTCCTACTGTTTTTAGGATCGTTTGTAATTCACGGCATTGGGGGCGTTAGACAATATAACGCCGAGCAAACCCAACACGCGCAGCCGGAGGCCTCAGTAGTATTGGAGTATATGAGCAGCTCGACCTTCTGGTTCGAGTCGTTTCAGAACTGGCAAAGCGAATTCCTCTCGATCGCTGTCATGGTGGTCTTCACAATATTCCTCAGGCAGCGAGGCTCGCCTGAGTCAAAGCCGGTCGATCACCCCACGGGGAAACCGGGTCCGCCTGATCGGATGCCCGGTCGGCGATTTTGACATCCCGGGACTGGTGTTCTAGATTCGATAGAACGGATCCACCCGCATTGAATTACTACAACTACTTCACGGAGATCGAGGACACATTTATCCGCCGGCGGGGGCGGAATTTGTTTTTGAGCCCATTGGACTGGGCCCTGATCGAGGCGTGGCAGGATCGCGGTATCCCGCTCCACGTTGTTATCCGTTCGATTGAGTCTGTTTTTGACGTTTACGACAAACAGCCGCCGGGCACCCGCGTCATAAAGACGCTGTTCTATTGCCGCGAAGAGGTGGAGGTCCAATATCTCGAGTGGCTGACGGCACAGACGGGGCGCGGGAGCCAAACGGATGATGCCGTGAATTCGCAATTTTCGATCGACGTCATCGAGGTGCACATCGCCGATGCAATAGCGGCGCTAGAGGAAAACCCCTTATCAAACCTACGCGAAGAGCTCGACCGGGCCGGTGCTCGGCTCAAGGAGCTGTCCGCAGATCTAACGGGTAAATTTGAGACGATCGATAAGACCCTGGGTGACGTCGAGCGCGTCCTCGACCGAGCAATGCTTGAGCATTGGGAGCCGGCCCATCTGAAAGCTATAAAGAAGGATGTTTCCAACCAATTGCGTCCTTACAAGGCTGAGATGGACGCTGCGAGTTACCAAAATACGTACGATCTGATGTTGCTAAAGCGCCTTCGAGAAGAAGCTGGGATCCCGAGGCTGGGGTTGTTCTATCTTTGACTGGAGGGAAGGCGTCCCGGCTGCCTTTTTCAGCAGTTGAATTGCGGCGGGGCGCAACGGCGCTATGGCAGGGCCCCGGCGGGCGGGCTCCCGCACCCAGTTGTTTTGTGCTATAAAAGGACGCTTGGCCAGACATTACAAAACCGGAGATGTCATTGACGTGCGAGTCGAAAAGATCGTACCGCGCGGGTTTGGCCTTTGTTTTGCCGAAAAGCTTACGGTGATGGTCCCCCTCGCGGCACCCGGCGACGAGCTGCGGGTACGTATTACGCAGTTGAAAAAGCGGCTTGCGTTTGCAGAGATCGTCGAGATCAGGGAGCCGGGCCCGCTGCGTATCGCGCCGCCGTGCCCATATTTTGGACGGTGCGGCGGCTGCGATTTTCAGCAGCTCGCCTACGAAGCCCAGCTCGAGGCAAAGATCGATATCATTCGCGACTGTCTGCACCGCATCGGACGGATCGAATATGAACGGGAGATAAAGATCATTCCGAGTCCGAACGAATTTGGCTACCGGTCGCGTGCCCGCTGGCACCTCGACTGCTATAAACGAGCGATCGGCTATATGGCCCGCGACTCGCACAGCGTCATAGATATACTTGAATGTCCGATACTGACGCCCCAATTGCAGGGTGCATTTGAAGCTACGCGCAAAAGCCTGAGTTGGGACCTGATATGGGATGAAAATGCCCAGATCGAGGCGGCGATCGGTGACAACGGAACCGTTTCGGTGTACTCGGCCGATCTGCCCCAGTCCGCGTCGGACCTATCCTTCGAAGCGGGCGGGGAAAGATACGCGTTCTCGGCCCAAACTTTTTTTCAGGGAAACAAATCGCTGGTCGTCGCTTTGATCGAGGCCGCTACCGCCGGCGCGGGGGGACGCCTCGCACTGGACCTGTATGCGGGTGTCGGCCTGTTTACTCTGCCGTTGGCGCGACGTTTCGAACGGGTTGTCGCCGTCGAAGAAAATGCCACATCGGTTGAATTTGCCAGGCAGAATGCGACACGGCTGCCGGACGCTGACATCTCGATCGTAAACAAAAG
>DATLNN010000116.1:0-4202 GCA_035536695.1 Pyrinomonadaceae bacterium
CGACGGTAAGGCAATCGTCGAAACCGATCTTGAGATCAGGAAGAACGGCAGCGAGGCGCTCGAGTTTGTATCGCTATCTAAGCAAGTCTGGAAGATCGAGATCGACGGCAAGAATAAGCTGGAACCGCCGGGCAGCTATGACGTTCTTGTCACGCGCATCTCACCAGCCACGGAGCGAGACAAATCGCTCTTCAGCGCGCGAACACTTATGACTGAAGCGCAGCGCTTAAGATCGGCAACAAAATACAATGAGGCACTGGCCGCCAATGAACGGGCGTCGGCAATATTTGAGGATGTATTGGGTCCCGATAGCTTTGAGTTCGGTCTCGTGGCGAACAGGATCGGCACGATTCATTTCAGTATCGGCGACAACTCCAAAAGCGAGACCAATCTCAGGAAGGCTTTGCGTATATTTGAAAAGATCCTGCCGCCGGACAGTTTGCAGCTTGCTGACACCCTGAACAATCTTGGAGTGATAGAGCGGGTAAAAGGCCGGTTGATCGAGGCCGAATCACTATTCATCCGCTCGATGGAAATTCGCGAGAAAGCTCTCGGGCAGGAACACAGGCTGTACTCACAGTCCCTGGTAAACCTCGGCGTGCTGTATCGAAACCGAGGTGACAATGACCGGGCCGAAAGGACTTATGAAAAAGCTCTCGAAATACGAGAACGGGTCTTGGGAAAAGGCCACGCGGATACCTACACGATCCTGCAGAACATCGCCGCGGTGAAGTACTACAAAGGAGATTACGCCGCGGCGGCCGACTTCAACCAGCGAGCGCTCGAGATAGCCAGGAAGAATTTTGGCCCGGACGATCTGCGTGTGGCATTTGTCATGTCCGATATCGGAGCTGCCTACAGCGATGCCGGCCGCCTGGAGGACGCGGAGCAGCTTTATCTGGAAACCCTTCGCATCCTTGAGAAAAAAGGCAACCCGTTGGAGGAGAATTGGTCTTTTACATTAACTTCCCTAGGGCGCCTGTATCATCAGCGGGGCGAACTCGAAAAAGCGCGGCCGTTGTTTCACAAGGCCATCGGGATGGCGGAGAAGAGAATCGAGAACGATCCTCTGAGTTTATCCGACCATCTTCTGCATTTCGGACGTCTGCAGATAAGCGCGGGTGAATTCCGGGATGCGGAAAAATCGCTGCAACGTGCACTGGACATCTCCGAATCCGCACTCGGCGCCGAACACGGGAACCTGAGTCGTATTCTTAACGCTTTGTCCGCCGTAAAAGCGCTGCAGGGGAATATTGTTGCGGCGGTGGAGATTCAATCGCGCGCTAACAGGCTTTCCGAGCGCGACATTATTCTCAATCTCTCTGTCGGGACCCAGCATCAGCGGTCCCTGTACCTAAAGCTAACAGCGGACGAATTCAACCAGACTATCGCGCTGGACGCGGAAAAAAACGCCGGGTCGAAGGCGCGTGAACTCGCTGTCGCTGCCGTTCTACAGCGAAAGGGACGCGTGCTCGACGCGCTTGCGAGTACTGCCAATCTGTTGAGTCGTCAGGCGAGCGCCGAGGAAATGCTGTTGCTCCAGCGGTTGAACGACACGAACGCGCGGCTGTCGGCCGTTTCGCTTAACGGGCCGCAAAACATGAAGCCCGAAGAATACCGGAAGCAGGTCAGCGAAATTCAAAAGGAAAAGGACAGCCTCGAGATCGAGATCAGCCGGCGCACCGCCGGGTTTTTCCAGCCTTCGAAAATTGCCAGCCCGCCAGCAATCCGCTCTCTGATCCCCTCGGATGCGGTTCTGGTCGAATTCGTGACCTATCGGCCCATCGCAAAGGATAGCGCCGCCGCCGGCGACGGCCGATATGTCGCCTATGTGATCCGTCAAAAGGGCGATACCGACATGGTACCGATCGGCGGAGTGGCGGAGATCGACTCGCTGATAGCGCGTTACCGCGCTGCACTGCGTGACCCCCGCAGGCGCGACGTGCATACACTGGCCAAGAACGTCTACGCGCGGGTTATGCGTCCGGTGCGCCGCGCTCTCCGCGACGCAAGGCACCTGATCATATCGCCCGACGGCGAGATGAATCTGATGCCGTTCGAATCTCTTATCGATGAGAGCAACAAACACGTGATCGAGAGTTACGCGCTGTCTTACGTTACGAGCGGCCGTGACCTGGTGCGAATGGAGCAGAAGCGAGACAGCCGAACCGCGCCGGTGATCGTCGCAAACCCGGATTTCGGCCAGGCCTCGAGCGATCTACTGGCATCGACAAGAACCTTGGCTCCAGGCCGGCGGAGTATTACGGTGACGCGCGAGCTCTCGGGGACTTACTTCGCGCCACTGAGGGGGACCGCCGCCGAGGCGGACGCTATTCGGAAGTTGATCCCTGCCGCTGCGGTGCGTACCGCGGCCGATGCGAGCGAGTCCGCTTTGAAATCGGTTAACGCGCCCGAGATTCTCCACATCGCGACACACGGCTTTTTCCTGCAGGATACCGCGAGGCCTGCCGGCGATGACGGGCGATCGCCGATGCGGGCCACCCTGGTCGACGCTAATATCGAAAATCCGCTGCTTCGGTCGGGCTTGGCCTTGACGGGTGCGAACGTGCGACGTGGCTCTGGTGATGACGGCATACTGACGGCGCTTGAAGCGTCTGGGCTAAACCTGTGGGGAACAAAGCTCGTCGTGCTATCCGCCTGCGACACCGGTGTCGGCGAGATACGCACGGGCGAGGGCGTCTTCGGGCTACGCCGGGCGTTTGTGCTGGCTGGCGCGGAATCGCTTGTTATGAGCCTCTGGCCGGTGAGCGACTATGTCACCCGCGAGCTGATGGTGGGTTACTACGAAAATCTTCAACAGGGAATTGGTCGCGGAGAATCGCTCCGGAGGGCCAAACTCGAAATGCTGCGGCGACCGGGGCGACGGCACCCCTTCTACTGGGCCAGCTTCATTCAGTCGGGCGAATGGGCCAATCTGAACGATAATCGCTAACCCTACCAACTCCTATCTAACGTTTTGCGAGTTTCTGAAGCCGGCGCGGGCCGGCTTCATTTTTTTCCGGGTCACAAAAAGTACGAAAGATTTTCGCTCATTTGTCTTATCCAGATGAAGCATTGAATCTGAGGGCCCTAATATCGGGCCAAACCCATTGCCGGAGGAAGCATGAAAGACAAAGCTAATTATTCAAGAACGAAATATGCCTTGACGCGGCGTTTACTGTCTCTGTTCTCAACCTTGGCGCTCGCGACGGTCATCCTGGGAGGGCTTTCCGCATCGGTCCGACGCAGTCAGGCGGCAGCGTCGACGGACCATCCTCTCGATGCGGCCAGGCTGGCGCTCAATACCACAAATTACGCTTTGCGCGTGCCTCATGTCGCAAAGGTCGCAGTGAGTTCCGTGGCCGCTATGTCCGGCAACACCATCTACGTGACAACGACCGCTCAGGGCATAGCCAACGACGGACAGTGCTCGCTCCAGGAGGCTATCTACTCAGCCAATCTTGACTTTGGCGTGGCGCCCAGCTCTTTCAATCCTCTTGTAACGTTCGATACCGGCTGCGCTCCCGGCAGCGGCGACGACACCATCGTACTTCAGGCAGGGCAGTACGTGATGACGGCCCCGCTAGATGACCCTTACAACCCCTTAGGACCGACCGCCAACCCGATCGTGCTCTCGAACGTGACGATCGAGGGTAATGGAGCTCGCCTCGTGCGTGCGAACCCCTTTAGAGATTTCACGGGGACCCCCTTCCGCGCATTCGCGGTGGCGAAAAGGTCCTTCGCCGACCCGAGCAACGACCTCGGGGTGACGGGAGCGGGCACGGGCAGCCTGCTGATACGCAACGCACACATCAAAGGCTTCACCGCAAAGGGCGGTGATGGAGGCACCGGCGGCGGGGGTGGCATGGGCGCCGGGGGCGCGATTTACGTCCGAGACGCAAGCCTTTCCCTGGACAACTGTACCCTGGAGGATAACGGGGCCGGCGGGGGTAGAGGGGGTTTCCACGTCTCCGGACCGGGAGGCGGTGGTGGTGGCATAGGCGGCAGCGGCGGGGTCGCGCAGGGAGATACGGCTTTCCCCATACCTCTGCCTCCAGGCTACTCAAATAGTCGGCTTGGTTCAGGACCCGGCGGCGGGGGCGGCGGGGCCAGGGCCGATGGTGGGGCGAACGGATTCACCTCTCAGTTTCTCACGGGGTGGGCGACCGGCAACGGCGGCGGCGGCGGCGGCACGTTGACGA
>DATLNN010000117.1:0-9552 GCA_035536695.1 Pyrinomonadaceae bacterium
GAAGCAAAGCAACACCCGCCTTTTCGCCCTTATTACAGCCATATTTCTTTCTTCGGTCGGATTTGCACAGAATCCCGCGGTTACGGCAAAGACGTCTGCCGAACGGGGTACTGATGGCGTCGCGAAACCTTCGGCAGGCAAGCGGGTCACGGCCGAGATGATCCAAGCCGAGATGAAAGAGGCGATCGCCCTCATCGAGAGCAAATACGCGGCCGGTAAGGAATTGAATTACAACGATATATTCAAGTCGTCGATCGACTCGATGTTGCACACACTTGATCCGCATTCGAATTATTTCGACGCCAAGGAGTTCGAACAGTTTCGCACGGAACAAAGCTCGCGATATTTTGGCATCGGGGCGACGATCGGTGATCTCAGCGATTCGAATGGAAAGGTGATAGCGACATACATCAAGGCTACCTTCGACGGCGCTCCTGCTCATCGCGCGGGTTTGCGGTACGGCGATAAGATCATCGAGGTGAATGGCGTTTCAATGCTGGGCAAGCCGTTTAACGAGGTGCGCGATGTATTGCGCGGGCGTCAGGGCACTCCGGCAAAGATCATCGTCGAGCGTTTAGGGACCGGAAAACGGGAGACAGTGGAGATAATCCGTGACGCGGTCCCGCAGCCCTCGATCAGCGAAGTCTACATGATCCGGCCGGGCGTCGGCTATATGTCGATGCGCGGCGGATTTAACCAAACTACACATCAAGAGTTTGTGCTCGGTATGCGGCGGCTTAAGGCTGAAGGCATGCAGCAGCTTGTGATCGACCTACGCGACAACGGCGGTGGCCTTGTCAGCCAGGCATATCGCGTCGCAAATGCATTTTTGTCCGAGGGGCAGACGGTCTTTACTCAAAAGGGCAGAATTAATGAAGTTAACGAACGATATCCGGCTCAGAATCGCACACCGGACCGTTCCCCCGTTGTTATCCTGGTTAATCGCAATACTGCGTCTGCGTCTGAAATTCTGGCGGGGGCGCTGCAAGATCATGACCGTGCGCTGATCGTCGGCGAGAATACCTTCGGAAAGGGCCTCGTACAGAACCCGTTCCAGCTCGATTATGGTTCGATGCTTTTGCTAACCATCGCCAAATACGAAACACCGTCGGGCCGTGTCATCCAGCGGGATTATTCGAATGGCGAACTTTACAACTATTACACGGAAGGCGGCTCGCTCCGTGACGAAAACGGCGGTGCTGGCAAGCCGAAGGGAGCCGAAACCAAAACCGACACAGGTCGAACAGTGTATAGCGGCGGGGGGATCAATCCGGACGTGGAGGTAAAACAGAAGACCATCCCCATCGAGAGAAACCGTCAACAGGCAAAGCTCGTCAGTCCGATCTTTGCTTTCGCCCTGGACCTGGTGACGGGTAAGGTAAAAGGGATCGAGTCGTATAAGGTCGATAAGCCGATCGCTTTCGAGTACGACATCAAAACCACCGATTTCCCTATCACGGACGCTGTATATGCGGCCTTTAAGGACTATGCGGTCAGCAAATATAAGGTCAACCCCGGACTACTCGACCGCGAGCGTGAGTTCGTCGAGCGCATTCTTCGCATGGAACTCGTAACGGCCGCATACGGCTCGCAAACGTCGTACCAGGTCGGCAACGAATATGACGACCAGCTTCTAAAGGCGATCGATCTGCTGCCTCAGGCCCGACAGCTAGCCTTGCAAGGCGAGCGTGCCCGAGCCGCGACGTCACGCCCCCGAGATCCGGGTAATTAAATAACAAGACGCAGCCATAACCAAATGACTGATCGAAATTCGATTTTCGATCAGTCATTTTTTTATGTTCCTCGCTCCTGCTCGGGGATCTAGAACAGCCAAGTCGTCAGATAGTAGATACCAACGCCAACACCCGTAAGAACCGCCACGACGGCAAGAATAATGCCGGCCAAAACCAACTTAAACTTCCTGTATCGGTTCTCATCTGGCGGCGAAAGCTGGTTCTGCGGAAAATATGGCGGCGGACGATTTAGCATACCTAGGAAGTTTAACGTTCCAAGTTCCAAGTTCCAAGTTGCCCTGCCAAGCAAAACTAACTTTTGACCTCGGAGCTCGAAACTTCCAATCAGAATCTGGAACTTCGAACGTGGAACTTGGAACTCATTGGGCTAGCGGTTGTTCGAGATTTGCGAGGCCAAAGGCCCGAACTGCCATTACCGCTCCAACCTCGCCCAGTTAGGCATAGTTGCTATCGAGAGCTGCTTTTTGAAGTTTCTCGAGCTCAATGAGCGTTCTCGCTGAATAGAGTGTTGGGGTTGGAAACGGCTGTTGAGCGACGGCGAACATAGCACCGACCAAGGTGAGAACAAGAAAGAGCCGTAGTTTCATATATGCGCGATTCTAGCCGAACTGTTCGGTGTTCCAAAATTCTGTGTAATAATAGAAATGTTCAAAATGAGCATTTTTGCAGGGTAAATTTTATGAAACGTCTCGTCTCGCTTGTTGGCTTGGTCCTGCTGGCGGCGCTGGCAGCTTCGGCCCAGACCTTTGGTGTCGACGACCTCCTCTTCTTGAAACGCCTTGCCGATCCGCAGCTTTCACCTGACGGTCGCGTGGTTGCATTCACTCTCGGAACGGTCGATAAGGCCGCAAACCGGGTTGTGAATCAGATCTATACGATCAATGTCGATGGGACCAGGCAGCGGCAGATCACCTCCGGAACGTCGTCCAGCAGCGGAGCCCGCTGGTCGCCTGACGGCAAGCACCTCGCATATGTGACAGGCGGCCAGATCTGGACCATGGATCCGGACGGCGACGACAAAAAACAGGTTACAAGGATCTCGACCGGGGCCGCCGGGCCGGTGTGGTCGCGAGATAGCCGATGGATAGCGTTCTCATCGGAGGTGTACCCGGAGTGCCCTAATGATGAATGCAACAAGGCCGAGGACGAGCGGGTTGAGAACAGCAGGGTTAAGGCCCTTGTCACCGAGCGGCTGTTATTTAAGCATTGGAACGAGTGGCGCCACCGAAAACGGGCCCACGTTTTTGTAGTAGCCAGCAGCGGCGGCCCGGCTCGTGATGTCACCCCCGGCGACTTTGATTCGCCGCCATACGGGGCATCGACCGGTGTCGACTATACCTTCTCGCCTGACGGGTCGAGCATTGTTTATCTGCGCAATTCCGATAAGGTCGAGGCGATATCGACCAACAGCGATATCTATATCGTGCCGCTTGCGGGCGGCACTACCCGTAACATCACGGCAGGTATGAACGGCTACGACGCCTCGCCGATGTACACGCCGGACGGAAAATACCTCTTGTTTCGTTCGCAGGCAACGGCGACCTTCGAGGCCGATCGCTGGCGAATAATGCGTTATAACCCGGCGAACCGCGAGATCGTTGAATTGACGCGCGGTTTTGACGAGCAAGTCGGGGAGATGGTGGTCTCGCCTGACAGCCGAAATATCTACTTTACCGCCGGGATGCGTGGGCGTGAGCCCATATTTACGGTTCCGGTCGAGCCGGATCTCAGGCTGCGAACCGGGACGCACGTTAAAAAGCTTGTTGACGGCGGTTATGCAAGCGGACTGAATATCTCTGGCGACGGCAGAACGCTTGTTTTCGCCGCTAACCTAATGACCTCGCCTAACGAAATAATGCGGGTCGGATCGGACGGTTCGGGTCTCGTGCCGATTACCGCGGTAAATACGGCCGTCCTCGCGCCCTTTCGCCTTCGCAAAGCCGCGGAACTTACCTGGCGCGGCGGCCTGAATCACGAGATCCACGGCTTTTTGGTGAAACCGGCGAATTTTGATCCAACCAAACAATATCCGCTTATCGTTCTCATCCACGGTGGCCCCCAGGGTGCATGGAGCGATAATTGGAGCTATCGATGGAACCCTCAGGTCTGGGCCAATCAGGGTTACGTGGTATTCATGCCGAATCCGCGAGGCTCGACGGGCTACGGACAGAAGTTCGTCAACGACATCTCGGCAGATTGGGGCGGCAAAGCCTACACAGACATAATGAACGGCGTGGCCGCGGTCATAAAGAATCCTTATATAGACAAGACGCGCATTGGGGCCGCCGGGGCAAGTTATGGCGGATATATGGTCGACTGGATCCTGGGGCATAACACCGACCCTAGGTTTAGGTTCAAGGCCCTGGTTTCGCACGCAGGGGTTTATAACCTAGAGAGTATGGCCACCGCGACCGAGGAGATCTGGTTCGTCAATTGGGAATTCAAGGGAATGCCATGGGAAAACCCGGTCCACTATAACAGGTGGTCGCCCCACAAATTCGCAAAGAATTTCGCAACACCGACCCTGGTGACCGCAGGCGAATTGGACTACCGCGTGCCCGTCGATCAAAGCCTGCAGCTCTATACCACTCTTCAGCTGAAAGGGGTCGACTCGAAGTTGGTCATCTTTCCGGATGAAGGTCATTGGATACTCAAGCCGCAAAACTCGGAATTTTGGCATCGACAGGTCTTCGATTGGTTTAAGAAGTACCTAACCCCGTAGTATGAAGTCAGAACGGGAGCGATAGCGGCCGGGTTCTTTTCATCGGCGGCGCGGGACCCAGTCGCTATCGCTTCCGGTTCTGACCCTAGATTGAACCTTGACCCTAGTTTTCTCCGACCGCTTATATGCCATCACATGTTTCCACCAATATCCTGCGATCACTGACTCTCGTTCTCGCGGCTATTTTCGCTGTCGCGGCGCAGTCGCCTCCGCGAGCTGATTTCAACCGTCCCCAGAGCTTTGATATCCAGCATTATATAATCCGGGCCAGTTTTGATCGGGCCAACAAGCGCGTACTTGGCGACACGACCATTAGCTTGAAACCGATCGCGGCGGAGCTCCGGCAGGTGACGCTTGATGCTGTCGATATAAAGATCGAATCGGTCAAGCTTGAGCCTGCCGGAGCCGAGCTTGCCCATCAGTCCAGCCGCACTGGCGTAGTGATAAGCCTCGACAGGGCCTACGCGCCGACCGAGCAGTTTTCCGTCAGGATCAAATACACCGCGACCCCGAAAAAGGGAGTATATTTCGTGCCAGCTGAAAAAGGGCGTTCGGCTCAAATCTGGACGCAGGGTGAGCCCGATGAGGCACGCCATTGGCTGCCGTCCTTCGATTTTCCAAGCGATAAGGCGACCACAGAGCAGATCCTGACCGTCGAAAACGGTGAGACGGTTATAGGCAACGGCGAGCTGATCGGCAGGACAAAAAACGACAATGGTACGGAGACCTGGCATTACAACATGCCGGTGCCGCATTCGCTCTATTTATCTTCGTTTGTGATCGGAAAATACATCCGCCTTGAAGACAAGCATAAAGATATCCCGATCGGATTCTATATCTACCCTGGCCGCGAAGCGACGGCGCGAAAAGCGTTCGGGAAGACCAGGGAGATGATGCAGATATTCGAGGATCGCACGGGAGTCCCATTTCCCTACAACAAATACGATCAAACGATCGTCGCGAAGTTTCATTTCGGAGGAATGGAGAACATCACCGCGACGACACTGTCAGACACTGACGTATTCCTCGCTGATTTTGGTTTTGGCGAAGCGCTCGTTACGGACCTCGTATCACATGAGCTTGCTCACTCGTGGTTCGGCAACCTCGTCACCTGCCGCAATTGGGCTGAACTGTGGCTCAATGAGGGGTTGGCGACATTTATGGAGGCCGCTTATCGCGAACGGGCGTACGATCGCGCAAGCTACATGCGAAAGATACGTGCCGACGCCGAGATCTTTCTGGCCGATGAGTCCGTAAATAAACGCCGGCACGGCCTGTTTAATCAGCGCGCCGGTGATGTGAGCTCGCTTTTCGATAACTCGTCTACCACTTATCAGAAGGGTGCGGCCGTGATCCACACGCTTCGCGAACAGGTCGGCGACGAAGCGTTTTGGAAAGCGCTCAACATCTATCTCACCCGCCACCGCCTTGGCAGCGTTGAGACACCCGACCTTATCAGAGCGATGGAGGAGGCCTCGGGGCAAAAATTAGGCTGGTTTTTTGATCAGTGGGTATACGGGGCGGGCGCGCCGCGGCTCGACGTCAAACAGATTTACGATCCAGGGTCGAAGACCCTCAGCGTGACCGTCTCGCAAACGCACACGGTCGATCCGATCACGCCCGCCGTGTTCCGCCTGCCGTTCGAGATCTCGGTCAAAAATGCCGAGGGCGATGCCAAGTTCGAAATGGATGTAACCAAGCGTGTCGAAACATTTTCATTCAAGCTCACCGGCAAACCGCTGAATCTAACCGTCGACCCGCACGACAAGATCCCGCTCAAGCGGGTTAAGGTGAGACCGCTGGCCACAGGCAAATAGACAGGCTCTGGGCTCGCCCGACACCGGCGGCCTCCGGCGGGCAAGCCCGCCTCTAAACCAAACGCTTTTTTTCATTGCCGGTTGAGCGGCGGGCTTGCCCGCCATTATTAGAGATATGAGATCCACCAACAAAAAAAGTTCCGCTGATCGCTCAACGGAACTTTTTCTCTTTGAGAAGACCGGATGTCTGCTTCAATCGTTGAAATAGCAGAGCGGGAAGCACATCTTGAAAGACCCTTGGAGGGTACAGTCCACGGCTGTAACTTCTTTGCCACACCTGCGAGGTTAGCTGCCGGGCTAGGAACGAAAGATTATCCCTTCATCACTTATCGATGATTCGCCCCGTCTTAGTTCAAAAAACTAAGAATTGGTTCCCCCGTGTCACGAGATCTGCCCGTGACTTCGGTGATCAACTTTTCAACATTGAAATAATAGCATCGATACCGCCCTTATTTCAATAGTATGACGCAGGGCGCGGTAAAAAAGTTGTCAGCGGGCGGGATAAATTTGATACAGCAGCAGATATACTGCGACCCCAGAGGTCGATACATAGAGCCATATGGGAAAAACCAGTCGCGCGAGACGCAGGTGCGCATCGTACCAGCCTTTCAAAGCGCGCCGGAGCGTCACCACCACGAACGGGCCCAGAGCCGCGGCAAGTACGGTATGCGACGCAAGGATGGTGAAATAGACCGGCCGAATTAGGCCCTCGCCGGTAAAGCGTGTCGGCCCGAGCCCGAAATAATAGGTCCGGAGGGCGTGGTGCGTCAGGTACGACACAAGAAAGACGGCAGAGACGGTGCTGGCCCCAAGCATGCAGAACCTGTGAGGCCCTATGCGGCGCCGCATGATGAAATAAAAACCCGAGATCAGAAAAAGACAGCTTGTGGCGTTAAGCGCGGCATTCAAATGCGGAAAAACATGCAGCAAGTCAATCATTTCCAAAAGCCGAGCAGGACAAATAATGCCAGCCAGATGCCGGCCATGAAGTGCCAATACCAACCGACCACCTGCGCCAGAGTACGGCGTTTCAGATCCGCGCCCGCGTTCGCCGTCGGATACCATACCCGGAGAAGGATCGAGCCGAGGGCGATGATACCGCCAACAACGTGGACCGCATGTACAGCGGTCAGAATGTAAAAGAAGCCAATATACGAATTGCCTTTTACATAGAGCCCGCGTGACACAAGCTCAAACCACGCCAGTATTTGAGATGATATAAAGGCCGCGCCAAGCGCAGTGGTGACGATAAACCATTTTTTGGCTCTCGGTTGATCGTCCCGCATCACCGAAGTCTTGCCTAGATGAAAAGTAATGCTGCTTAGCAGGATCAGGGCCGTGCTGACCCAAACCTGTATCGGAAGAGAAAAAGGGCGCCACTCCACGGCGTTATTCGTAGCTATTACGATATACGCCGCGGACAACCCGCCGAATGTCATCAGGACGACAAGCAACAGGAAAGCGGTGAGGACACGAGATTTTTCGGGAACAAAACGTGTGGCATCAGTCGGGGGATCGTCATCAGGGCCGTCACCGCCGCCGCCGGGGTTCCGACCTCCGCCGTTCCCTGCCGGGCCCGACCCGCTCAACCGACCGGGGCGCGCCCGGCGGATGCCATCGATCTCGTCAACTATTTCGGCGGTACCGATCTCCATGGAAAACTATAATTTGTCCGCAACCATCAGGATGAAAAGGAGCGGAAGATATATTACGGATACGAGCAGCAGGCGCCGGGCGTCATTTTTCGTTTTAGACCGTGCCGATCGGACACTCGCGATAAGGAATCCAAGGCCGAGCACTATGGCTCCGATCAGGAAGATCGTGCCCGACAGACCAAAAAAGAATGGTGCGAGACTTACCGGGAGCAGCATTATTGCAAACAGGACTATCTGACGCGCCGTCAATCGCCCATCGGTGTCGACAACGGGCAGCATCACGATACCGGCCTTTGCGTATTCTTCGCGATAGATCCATGCTATCGCGAAAAAATGCGGAAACTGCCAGAGAAACTGCATGGCAAAGAGGGCCCACGCAGCCAGCGAGATCTCACTTGCGGCCGCGGTCCAGCCCATTAGCGGCGGCAGAGCACCCGGGATCGCCCCGATCGCTGTGGATGCCGAGGTCTTTGTTTTTAGCGGAGTATAGACGAGCACATAGCCGACGATCACGATCAGGCCCAGTACTGCCGTCAATGAATTGACGAAAACGAACAGATATATCTCCGCAGCCAAACACTGCAGCGACCCAAAAATAAGTGCTTCTGTAGGGCCGACCCGATTTGTCGGCAGTGGTCGGCTGGCCGTTCGCTCCATCAGTGGGTCGATCCCGCGTTCCCAATACTGGTTAAGAGTCGCAACGCCAAGCGCAAGCAGCGTGATCGCAACGAGCGAGTTCACGAACAGGACTACATCGACGGGCCCGCTAGTACCAAGATAGAAACCCGCCGCCGAGGTAAGCACGAGCATGAAGGCAATACGCGGTTTGGTCAGCTCGAGATACGCAAGAGCTTTCTCCCTCAATCCGGCCGCCTTCGGCGGGTTTACCTCGTCTAACGTCGTTTCCATCCAAATAAAAAATCCTGAAACCGTAACGCACAGAATAACGCCTAGCCAATCGATTTCCAAGTTCGGGCCCGCATCGATCCCGGTGCACAAGCCCCCACGTCAGTGAGGAACGATGCAGAGACTCGCGGAGCGCTCGCCAGCGGCCTCGGCAGCTGCCGTCGAAGACCCCGGCGTAGCGAGCGAGGTGCTCGCTCCCCGGCCGCCGGCGCGCAGATGACAAAACGGAGTGGCTACGCTATTCTTTCACTACTACCATGTCAACGGCAGAAGAAACACTGAAGTCCCCACCTGCAGCCGCGAGAAGATCGTCGGCGCCTCTGCTAAATCGCGTGCTCGACTTTGTCAGTTCGGTCCGTTTCGGCGTCGTGCAGCTCTGCGTGCTGGTTGTGCTCTCACTGATCGGCATGCTGATCATGCAGCAGAACGTCCAGGGATTTGACGCTTATTATGTTTCGCTCACGCCGGCCGAAAAGATGGTCTTTGGCTCGCTCGGGTTCTTTGACATTTATCATAGCTGGTATTTCAATCTTCTTCTCCTCACGCTGTCTTTGAATATTATTCTTGCCTCGATCGACCGCTTCCCTTCGGCGTGGAGCTATATAAAAGAGCCAAAGCTGACCGCAACGCGCGGGTGGCTGCTCAAGCAGAAGGCGAACGCGGTACTCAATTTTGGAGACCGGAGCGAGAGGGATGTC
>DATLNN010000118.1:0-2391 GCA_035536695.1 Pyrinomonadaceae bacterium
GACGGATCGGCGAAGTTATGACCGCCGAATTGTTCACGGTCGGGGCGGACGATTTTGTATTTGAGGCCATACGGCTAATGGGCGACAAACAGATTCGCCGCATTCCTGTGATAGATAACGACGGCCGGCTCGCCGGCATTATCGCAATGGCCGACGTCGCTCTTGAGACCGAGGACGAGCGCGAGATCGCGGAAACGCTCGAAGAGATATCCAGCGGTGCGAGTTTCTGGGGCAAAAAATAAGCGGTGATGGGTGATCAATGGCAGCAAGCTGACCACCGACCACCGACCACCGACCACTGACTTATGGCCAAATCCACCAACCGGTTCTTCCAGTTTGTCGGTTCGTCTAAGAATGTCCGAACTTCCGGCAAACTCTGGTATCCCGCGGCCGATGTTTATCAAACTCCCGAAGGCTGGGTTGTAAAAGTAGAGCTTGCAGGCGTTTCCGGCGAGGAGATCGAGATCGACGTCCAGGGGAACACCCTCTACATCGCCGGCTGCCGTAAGGACCGCTCGTGCGCGGCCGGAGTTTCGTACCAGCAGATGGAGATAACTTACAGCAGTTTTGAAAAGACGTTGCAGTTTCCGGCGCCGATCGACGGAGCTGTCATTGAGCATGTCTTCGAGAATGGCCTGTTGATTATCACGTTGCGGAAAGGCAAATCGATGAAGTAAGTGGGATATCGGGCTGTACGGATCATAGGAGCAGTAATTGATGGCTGAAGAACTAGATCAAGGAGAAACGACGGGAGTCACTTCACCTCAACAGTTGGAAATAGCGGTCTTGCCGCTTCAGAACACGACCCTTTTCCCCGAGACCGTTGTGCCGCTTGCAGTGGGTCGCGAACGTTCGACCCGGGCCGTGGAATCGGCCCTTGCGACCGAGGAAAAGCTGCTCGCATGTGTCACCACCAAAACCGAAAACGTCACCGGCGACGATGCAAAGCCAGGCGATCTTTTTCAGATCGGTACCATTGTAAACATAAAGCGGATGATGCGAAACGAGGGCATCATGCAGCTGATCGTGCAGGGTATGGACCGGTTCGAGATCGCGGAATGGACTGGCGAGCAACCGTATTTAAAGGCGAAAATTCGTATTTTGCCCGAGCTTCGCCGTATTGACGAGGAGGAGATCGAGGCCCTGAAACGCAATGTCCACGGCATGATCCAGGAGGCCTTGGCGTTATTGCCCCAGGTTCCACCGGAGATCAGGGTGGCCGTTACTGCGCAGGAAAATCCGGTCCAACTCGCTTATTTTCTCGCATCAGTACTCGACCTCGGCACCGAAACTGAGCAGAAGATGCTCGAATCGAGCACGGTCGATGGCCTGATGACGCTCACTCACGCCGCCTTGGCACGCGAGCTTGAGATCATGCAGATCCGCTCAAAGATCGCCACCGAGGCGCAGACAGAGATGGACAAATCGCAGCGCGATTATGTCCTGCGGCAACAGATGAAGGCCATCCAGAAAGAGCTTGGCGAGGGCGACACCGGAGAAAAGGCCGAGGCCGACCAACTGCGAACCCGTCTCGATGAAGCTGATCTGCCCGAGGATGTGCGAAAAGAGGCGACTCGCGAGCTGAGGCGAATGGAACAGCTGCCGCAAGCCGCGCCGGATTATCATGTCATCCGCACATACCTCGAATACATCCTTGAGCTGCCTTGGCGCAAATCGAGCGAGGAAAAACTCGATCTTAATGAAGCCCGTAAGGTCCTCGACGAGGACCATTACGGCCTCGAAGACATAAAGGAACGCATTCTCGAGTCGCTTGCGGTTGTCAAACTGCGACCCGATTCCAAAAGTCCAATTATATTGTTCGTCGGCCCGCCGGGAGTCGGCAAAACATCGCTTGGGCGCTCTATCGCTCGGGCGCTTGGACGCGAATTCGACCGGCTAAGTCTCGGCGGCATGCGCGACGAAGCCGAGCTTCGCGGCCATCGGCGCACCTATGTTGGGGCAATGCCGGGGCGCATCATCCAATCGCTTAGACGCGTCGGCGTGAACAATCCGGTCCTGATGCTCGATGAGGTAGACAAGCTCGGAAACGATTTCCGGGGCGATCCGGCGTCGGCCCTTCTCGAGATCCTTGACCCGGCCCAGAACAACACATTTCGCGATAACTACCTCGACCTCCCGTTCGATCTTTCAAAGGTTTTCTTTATCGCGACGGCAAATCAGTTGCAGCCGATCCCCGCGCCCCTGCGCGACCGCATGGAGATAATCCAGCTTGCCGGCTACAGCGACCGCGAGAAGCTTAATATTGCGAAACAATATTTGGTTCCGCGCCAAATCAAAGAAAACGGGCTGACCGAGGAGCAGCTTAAGATCACCGACGACGCAATAGATCTTCTAACATCACGATACACCCGGGAGGCGGGCGTCCGGCAG
>DATLNN010000119.1:0-4433 GCA_035536695.1 Pyrinomonadaceae bacterium
CGTCGGCCACGAACCTGTAACCCCTGCCCGAAACGGTTTGAATGTATCGCGGTTTGCTTGCGACCTCGCCAAGAGCCTTGCGGATCGCCGACATATTGACCGTCAGATTCGATTCCTCGACAAATCGGTCGGCCCAGACGCGTCCGAATAGATCGTCCTTGGTCAAAAGCTGCCCGTGTCTTTCGACCAGAGCGAGCAGCATTTCGAATGCTTTCGCGTTCAATGGGACCCGCTCGCCGCCGTTGCTCAATTCTCTCTCGCGCTCGTCAAGCCGAAAGCCGTCAAACTCGTAAATTCGGTTCGTGCTATCCCCCATAGCGATATTTAGGAAATTTTTTGGAAAATTCCCCGCGAAATTAAAGATTTTCGGAATGCATCTCAGCGACGCTGGATACACCGTAACGAGAACAAAGGGGCTCGGACGATTTTAACAAATATGGAAAGGAACATAAAGGAACTTGTCACATTCGAAAGCGGCCGTCGCACTGTCGCGCGAAAGGCTCGGCGGGTCGGTTACGGCTGGTGCGGTAGATGCTTGGCAAATGTGCTTAAACTGTTCGCCGACCAGGCCGCGGATCTTAGAGGAACGACGGAGCGGGAGATATACCGCGAAATCGAAACCGGGAGGCTTCATTTCGAGGAAACTTCGAATGGCAAAGTCTTGATCTGCGGCGGCCCGATGGGACGGCTAAGCACTGACGATAATATGAGTCACTTGTTCGCGACAAAGGCATGAATAACCGTCTGTACCCGAGCTGTTCCAAGCGTTACGAGAAACGTTACGTGGTCTAAAGAAATACGTGGTCTAAAGAAAAAGGAGAAAAATATGAACAAGAAACAGAAAGTCTATACAGCACTCTTTTTCACCCCGCTGGTCGTCGGCATTGCCGTGGTCATCGTCGCATGGAGCGCCGGCGGCACGCAAGCCGCTCCGGCCGTCGAGCCTCGGGGCATCATTATTGACTATGGAATCACAAGTTTGGCCCCTGGTCAGACGGCGCGACTGAACGTGGTGAATATCGGAAATCCAAACGACATTAGGGCCCGCTTCACGGTGGAGTTTGACATTTACGGCACGGCACCGCCGGAGCCCGATGTTCCGCCGTGCGATGGCTCCGCCGTCTTCTGCATGAACAATTTGCGTTTGCTGCGTCGGGAAACCGCTGAAGTAAGACTGAGACCAGGCGAAGCAACGTCATTCACCTTCACTCCCAGAAATGGAGAGACCTTCATGGCGCCCTGCATCCGTACCGGCCCAGAAACGAGGCTCGCTCCGACGCTCGAGATACGCGAAGCAGCGCGAACGATTTTTGTCCCGCCGATAGGTTTTTATGGCGTAGATCCGTCCAATCCGAACTAGAAACTAGAAATTAAGGAGAAAAGATAATGTACAAAAAAGAAAATAACTATACCGCACTCGGCTTGTGCTCGCTGCTAGTCGCTGTCGCGGCGTTCATCGCGCTTTGGAATACAAACGGAGCCCAGGCCGCGCCGGAAAGTGATCGGGCCTTTGTCGTCGACTGGGGAATCATGAGCCTCGCCCGCGGCCAGACGGCACGTCTCAATGTAGCGGGAATCGGAAATCCGGATACCAGTTCCGTTCGGGTCACCCTGTATTTCGACATTTACGAAGCGGAAGGCGGGTCGTGCGACGGAGCTACCGCCGCCTGCACAAACAATCTGCGTTTCCTGCGGCGCGAATCGCGGGTGGCTGACCTTCGCGGCGGGGCAGGGGTTTCGTTCAATTTTTGGGCGTCGGAAAACGGCACGTTTGTCAACGCCGTCATGGTCGGTGACGCGGAAGATACACGGGTCAGAAAGCTCGCTCCGACCCTCGAAATACGCGAAGCCGCCCGCACGCTATTCGTGGCACCAGCCGTCATAAAGGGCTTCAACCCGCAGCCAGATCCGCCGGGAGAATAGAACTCGCGGCTTGTTCCGAGATGGTTTCGCAAACGATGCCCTCTCGAAAAACAGGATTGAGGACGGTAGGCGAAAGAGCGGGGCAAGCCCGCATTCCGACTGTCTGTCGGTTTCTTGATTTCTCCGGCTGCTCCATGCTGAGAATGGCGGAGCGGGCGATCTAATTCCGATTTCCACGCGATTCCATAAAAACGCCCGCCGTTTAGAGGCGGGCTAGCGCCCGCCAAACGTCGGCAGTTGCGATCCTAACGACGGCCGTTGGGGTT
This sequence comes from Pyrinomonadaceae bacterium, assembly GCA_035536695.1. Lineage (GTDB taxonomy): Bacteria > Acidobacteriota > Blastocatellia > Pyrinomonadales > Pyrinomonadaceae > OLB17. Next base: position 2,190 of record DATLNN010000119.1, read on the forward strand.
ATGCCGCGAGTGGAAGCTCGACAGCGCGAACGCGGGGAATTTCCCTGGGCCTTACCGCGCGAACCTGGTCTGCGAAAACCGAGACAATTGCTATGGTCTCACCGTCTAGCGCGACAAACTCCAGTTCGAACCCTTTTCCATCTTGATGGACTAAAACTACCGTTCCCACATCACCGGCTTTAAGGCCACTCTTAGGAATATCTTCCTCAGTACTACTTGATCCAGTTCATTTATCATCTTTCTTTTTGGGTCCTGGATAAGCCGAAACAAGCCGGAATCGTCGCCCCGTCGTCTATAAACCACACTGTCAAAATGTTGGACGTACGCCCGTCGGCCGCAACGATTTTTCCTACTATATTATACCTCATGCCAAACGGAGATTCTTCGGTTCTCGAAACATCATGTTCCACCGCATGTCGCAGTTTAGAGCATCCCGCTAGTTCTTCCCATTGTTCTGGCCTAAAGCCAAAACTTTTGAAGAATGCTGCCTTATCACGTCCGCGCGGATGAGTATCCGAGAGCAGATAGTTTACGATCTTTTCGCGAGGGACTCGCGCCGCATGTCGATTTGGTAACTTCACGTCCGAGTCAGATTCTACTCCACTCGAACAAAATCCGTCCCCGAGCGACCAAATGTTCCGGATGATACATTTCCTCGGCCTTGGCGGGCGGGACGACGAACTGGCCCGGCGTCGTGGCACGCGTTACGTACGTGTAGTTGTAGACACCTTCCCACAGAAGCGATGCGAATGCTTCGGAGCGTTCGTCGCGAAAATTCTGGTGCTCGAACCAGTATTGCCGCCACCACCAGCCGTGGCCGAATGAGCGACTGCCGTAGGTTGTAACCTCTGTGTTTCCACCGGTGTCGGCGGGAATCGCCTCGGTCACGGCGAGCCCCGGATTTAGAGTTTCGAGTCCCGCGGGCAGGTTATCGACGAGAGCGACGTGATATCGTCGGGCCTGGGCGACCATTGTCAGACGGATTCGGACCCGAGCGCCGGATTTGATCGTCCAGCTTCCATCGGCGTATTGTTTCACATCTTCGGCGTCGTCGATCGCCTCATACTTTCGCAGGACGGTAAATCCGTAGTCGGCGGGTTCGAGTTTTAGATTTGTCGGCGCGTATTTCATGCCGATCCTGTAATAGAGCCGGCCGGCTCCTTGCCTGTCGAGAATGAGATTCGACGTCCCGCCCTGATCGACGAGATACGACATCGGGATGTCGAGCTGTTTCGAATCAACCGATCGGCCTTTAAAAGCCTCTTCGCCGGCGTACGTGTTTCCGAGCCAAACCCGGGTAACAAAGTCGGGCGTGACCTTTTCAAACGCGTTGAAGTATTTATCGAGGGCAAGCAGGATAATACATTTTCCTGCGTGCTGCCCCAATGGCCTTTCGTGCGGTGGGCGAGCAGGCCCCGGACCAGTTTGGGGATCAGGTCGTTTTTCGCATCGGCCTTTATCATCGCTTCGAGCAGTACGCCGTCGGCGCGTCGGTTCGAATACATGATGAGCCATGCTCCGTCGCCGTAGTTGGTGATGAAATTGGCCGTCGAAGCCGTTTCCGTCGTCCGGTTGAGCAGGTGTCGTATTATCGCCTGCACTTCGACGGTCGAATTCGTATCATTGGCGAGCACCGACAAAACCCAGCCGAGCGCCTCGAACGGCATCTTCTCGATCGTCGCCTCGGCCAGCAGCCTTTTCGTTTTGACAACATCCTTGTCCCCCATCATGTCGCGGATGAAGAGTGCGTAGGCCGATATCGTCCATCGCACCTGAGGCGAATTTTTGTACCAGTCGTCGAAATGCTTTTCGACATCCTTCATATACGGCCTTGTCTTGTTGAGCATCTCATCCGGCACCTTGTAGCCCTTCGCTTTCGCCAGTCGACTTCCCGCCGACGGTTGAGCCCTCCCAGAGGCTCGTCCGCTGGTCGCCCAATGGAAAATCGATCGCTTTCCCTAATAGCTCCGGCGGCTTGGCTGATATCTGGCTTCAACCGCTTGACGACAGTCCGGCATGGCAACTGACTGATTTCAAAGCCGAGCAGATCATTGCCTTCGACTGGTCACATGACGGCTCTTCGCTGGCAGTCGTGCGCGCTGTCGAAACCAGCGACGTGGTCCTCATCGGCAATTCCGGTTTGAAATGACGTTGCGGGCCAGGCGCAAGGCTATAGTCCAAAAAATCCCCATACCCCATCGGCCGGCCGGGCCATCTTGTACCTCTGTTGTATGGGGGGCCAAA
>DATLNN010000120.1:0-3943 GCA_035536695.1 Pyrinomonadaceae bacterium
AAATGGCGGCTCGACGAATTCTATAACGGCTACATCGTCGATCCGATCACGAGCCTTTCGACAAAAGGCCTTTGGAAAGGCTTCGACCTGGGCTTTATCGACGGTATCGTAAATGGCATCGGCCATTTTGTGATGGAGGCCGGCAACCTGATCCGCGGCATCCAGGTGGGCTTTGTCCGTTCGTATGCCGCGATCATTCTCCTAGGGGCGCTAGCTGTGGTTGGTTACTTTATTTATTACGGTTTGAAACTCGTCGGGTAATATGCGGTTGGTCTTGCAGATTCTCGTTCTCCTTTTATCGGTACTGCCGCTGTTGGCACAACTGCCGCCAAACAGCGGCGGAACTGCGAAATGGCGGACTTTCAGCAGCAAGAACGAGTTCTCGATCGCTATGCCCGACAGCGCAAAGGGCTTTACCGAAGAAAACGACTTTTCTATGGGCCGCGGGCCGGGGGCTACTCGCATTACCAAACGTGTCCTGGTTTCGGCCCTTGTTAGCCGCACGGCGCTTTTGATCGAGTTTTTCGAAGGTGATGTGGCCGGCGCGCGGGACCAGTTAGTAGAGCGGCTCGGACAGGCCTATAAGGTAGTCAAGACGCAGGATTTCGACGGTACAGAGGTCCGACTGTTGGAACGCCGACAGGAAAAGCTATACAGCGTCCAACAGTTTGTTCTTTTTAAAAAGAGCCTATACGTCATCCAGGCTCATGCCCCGGATGACAACGACCGGGTCCTCGGCCTTTTTCTGCGGTCGCTGACGCTCTCGATAGACGGCAAGATACTAATGCCGAATCTGCCTCCGGGTGACGACCGGGCGAGGGCGCAGCAGCCTCCAGAGATCGTCTTGACAGCTCCGGCGACCGCAGATGACGAACCGATAAAGGGAAAGCCCGATCGTGACGCGATCATTCTGTATCGACCTCGTCCGCGCTACTCGCCCGAGGCCCGCATGGGGCGAGCAGCCGGCACAGTGGTGCTCAATGTCGTGCTCTCCGCGACAGGCAGGGTGGGTAAGATCGAAGTGGAATCGGGTGAAATGGCTCTTCGAAACCCATCGATCGCAGCGGTCGAAAACATCCTCTTTATACCGGCGGAAAAAGACGGCAAACCCGTCTCTGTTTGGAAAAAGATATCGTATAGTTTCGAGATTTATTAGTCAGTTACTGGGAATTAAATGGAGTCCATAAGCCAAAACCTGCTCACTATATTAATCCTGATGCCACTGCTCGGCGCGCTCGCGATCGTTGGGTACCGGGTCTTCCTCAAGGAAGAAAGTCTCATGAAGTGGGTGGCGCTGGGCACGACGATTCTCAATTTTGCGATTTCGCTGCTTCTCCTGACCGATCGAGCTGCATCCACGTCAGGGTTTTTCTTCGAGGAAAATGTCCCTTGGATCAAAGCGATCAACGCAAATTATCACGTCGGCATCGACGGGTTGAGTCTTTGGCTGGTCTTGCTGACGACATTTATCATGCCGATCGCCGTCATATCGACGTGGCACGCGGTCGAGAAGCGGCCGACAGCATTCTACGTGTTTCTGCTGCTGCTCGAGTCCGCAATGATCGGCGTATTTGTCTCGCTCGACCTGCTTGTCTTTTACCTGTTCTTCGAGGCGTCGCTTGTGCCGATGTTTTTCCTCATCGGGATCTGGGGCGGCGAAAATCGCATCTATGCGGCCGTTAAGTTCTTTATCTTCACAGCCCTCGGCAGCCTTTTAATGCTGGTCGCGATCATTGCCCTCTATTACATCTACGCGGACCAGACGGGGCTTGGCGGTTCATTCGATTTTGTCGCGATCCTCAATGCAATGAAGGCCGGCAACCTAGTGTTGGCGCCGCAGACCGGAATGCTGTTGTTCCTGGCATTCGCCTTGGCGTTCTCGATCAAAGTGCCGATATTCCCGTTTCATACATGGCTGCCTGATGCTCACACCGAGGCACCGACTGCGGGTTCGGTGATCCTGGCAGCGGTGTTGCTTAAGATGGGTACTTACGGCTTGATGCGGTTCAACTTCGCGCTCTTCCCGGACCAGGCACGCGAGACCGCGTGGATCTTTATTACGCTTGCTATCATCGGCATTATTTATGGAGCGCTCGTCGCGATGGTCCAACCCGACGTAAAGCGCCTCGTCGCCTATTCGTCCGTTGCCCACATGGGTTTTGTCATGCTCGGCATGTTCTCGTTCACCGAGGCTGGGATGCAGGGCGCGGTGTATCAGATGTTGAATCACGGTGTCTCGACCGGTGCACTGTTCCTACTTGTTGGGTTTATCTATGAGCGGCGTCACACACGCGAGATCAAGCAGTTTGGCGGTCTCTCGAACGTAATGCCCGTGTACGCGACCATTTTCATCATCACCGTTCTGTCCTCGGTTGGGCTGCCGTTCCTGAATGGTTTCGTCGGCGAGTTCCTGATCATGCTCGGTATGTTCCAATCGAGCGCACTGGCCATTACCGCAGACGTTAACTGGAACATCATCGCGACCATGCTTGCGGGCACGGGTGTTATCTTCGCGGCCGTTTACCTCTTATGGATGGTCCAGCGCGTTTTCTTCGGCAGGGTGACAAACGACAAGAACAGAACGCTCGCCGACCTAAGCTGGCGAGAGATCGGATTAATGGTACCCTTGCTGTTCCTGATGGTGTACATGGGCGTTTATCCGAAACCATTTCTGGACCGGTCCGAGCAGGCGGTTAAGGCGCTGCAGGAACGCGTCATGCATCAGGCCGGCGGGACCATTGCGGAAGCCGATCATGATAGTCCGTAAAGACTTACATGAATTGCCTCCAGCTTAGCTGGAGGTTAGTGCAACAAAAAAGTTAGCCGGCTTTAGCCGAATTGCCGCGTTGCTCACCTCCGGCTGAAGCCGGAGGCAATTGATAAGGACAAGAAAAGAGTCTTTGATGAAACCTTTTTTCCTCACAGAACTAATAACCCCTGACGCGAATGTACCGATCATTCTTCCCGAACTGGTCGTTGCCGCGACGGGTGTTGTGGTGATGCTTTACGACAGCTTTTTTCCGAAACAACGATCGGTCACCGGCGCCGTCTCGCTGATCGGGCTTGCCATATCGGCTGTACTGCTCGCGGTGATGTGGGGCGGCGGCCATCCGGCTACGGCATGGAACGGCATGATAGCCCACGATAACCTGCGGCTTGGGTTCTCGTTCGTCTTTCTGTTTACAACGGCGATGACCATACTGGTCTCAACCGTCTGGCTGGACCGTGAGAACGTCCCGGTCGGCGAATACCACGCCCTGCTGATGTTTGCCACATTCGGCATGATGATCATGTCCGCGGGAAACGACATGGTGGTCATTTTCCTCGGCCTCGAAACCCTGTCGATCGCTACATATGTCATGGCGGGTCTCAGAAAGGGCGATCTCAAATCGAACGAATCGGCGATGAAATACTTCATCCTCGGCTCGTTCGCATCGGCTTTCCTTTTGTACGGCATGGCGCTTGTTTACGGGGCTACCGGTGCGACCAGCTTGCCCGCGATCGCCGACAAGATCGCGGATCCCAACTTTCCGGCGCTTCTGCTGGTAGGCGGCGCGATGATGATCATCGGTTTTGGGTTCAAGATCGCCTTGGCGCCGTTCCACGTGTGGACGCCCGACGTTTATGAGGGAGCGCCGACGCCTGTCACAGGCTTCATGGCCGCCGGGCCAAAGGCCGCGGCATTTTCGTCTTTCCTGCGCGTTTTCGTTCTCGGCATGCCGCTCGTTGCCGGTGCGGAAGCCTCGGGGCTGCTGCACCAGTCGTGGGTTACCGCTCTTTCAGTACTTGCGATCCTCACGATCATTGTCGGCAACGCGGCGGCGATCATGCAGAACAACGTAAAACGCATGCTCGCATATTCGTCCATCGCTCACGCGGGTTATGCCATGGTGGGCTTTATCGGTGCCGGGCTGGCGAGAACGACCCAGGCCCGTGACGAAGC
>DATLNN010000121.1:0-8197 GCA_035536695.1 Pyrinomonadaceae bacterium
CGGTGCGTTCGGCCACCAATGCGGACAAGCCACGGGTCTCCTGGATCACAAGCAGATGGATGTCACCATCGATCTCATCAAACTGGGACAGGATATGGGCGCTTATTCCGCAGCTGTTGCTATGTTTCAACAGAGCGACCGGCCGCGTGTAGGACTTCTGAAAAAATGACTCGAGTTTTTCCTTGGAGTCGACGAGTATAACGTTTGCCATGGGAAACTAACCGCCGCCAACTGCGCTTACAGGCGGCCGCTCAAAACGCCGGTCATCATCGAGGCGCGGAAAAACCCTTCGATAAGCCACAACATTGCCGGCGATGATTATCGGAATGGCCAGGTATACGCCCACGCAAAGCGCGAGATAACCGCCCAGCACTAAAACAAAGTTGACCGCGATCAGTCCGACTACGCCGCTCAAATTTTTCATGACGGCCCGCGCACTGGTTTTTATCGCCTGACCGGCCCCCATATTTCGATCCACTATCAGCGGGAAGGCAAACATCAGCAGTGTGTGGACGCAGACCGTCGCCACGAGTAGGACGAGGTCGATGGCGAGGGCGCCGATCAGCAAGCCGAGACCCGCTTCAGGGCCCAGCTGGCTCCCGGCCACTGCCGCTAATACAAAGGGTAGATAGATCATCAGGTAGAGCGCCAGAATCGGAACAATGATGATCAGCATGACGATCAAGCCCGGGCCAAACCACTGCATACCTTTCCAAAGGTCGTCAAATTTGACGCTTTCGCCGTCGATCTTTCGCAGGAAGCAATAGAACGTGCCGCACGTCATCGCTCCGGCAGCGATAAAAAGCGAAATGCCGCCTATCAGCCCGCCGACGAGCCAGATCGCGAGCAGAAGCCAGAAATCGCTTTTGATCCGCTCAAATCCTTCCTTCACGCACTCGATCGGTTTTATAACACCTGTGTTGAATTCGCTGGCTTGCATATTTTCCGATGTCTCCTAAACATTTCGAGCTAACTGTGAGAATCAGGACGACGAGCTTCTCACCGCTCCCGTTTCCGCGATATAGATCGTCTCCAAATAGTCCCTCACCATCCGGTCGCTCGAGAACTGCGGCGTCAGCGTTGCTATCGAATTTCGCATCCGACCGACCCAATCCGTCGATGGACCGTCTTCGAGCTTCGAATAATACGCCGGGATCACCTGCGACTCAAGAGTGTCGTAAAGAGCCTGGCCGTCAGCCGCATCCATCTCGTCCTCAGGCAAACCCGCGTCCAGGCCGCCGATCGAAAACCCATTCTCGCCGTTAAAGCCCTCGATCCACCAGCCGTCCAGGATAGAAAAGTTTAACACGCCGTTCATCGCGGCCTTCATTCCGCTTGTTCCGCTGGCCTCATACGGCCGGCGGGGCACGTTCATCCAGACGTCGACGCCCTGGACGAGGTGGCGAGCCACCTCCTGATCGTAGTCCTGGACAAAAACCGCGCGTTTTTGCCAATTCGACTGGTGATTTATACTCATCAGCTCCTGCAGGATCGTTTTGGCTGTGAGGTCCTGCGGGTGCGCCTTGCCTGCAAATACGAATTGGACGGGCCGATCCGGGTCGTCCACCATTTTTAACAGTCTCGGCAAATCCGAAAATATCAGGTCCCAGCGTTTGTATGCCGCGACGCGGCGGGCAAAGCCGATGGTCAGCACCTCCGGCGAAAAGAGATCTTTCGTATCCCATCGCTCGTGGATCGTGTCCCTGAGGCCGGTCTCTTTTGAAAGCGTACGCTCGCGGATAAAGGCGATGAGCAGATTTTTGAGCGCGAGATGAGCGTTCCATATCTCATCGTCCGAAAGGGTGCTGACGGCGGCTGCCCAATCGTCCTTGCTGCGTGCTGTTTCAGGCCAATTGCTGCCCAGCCGCTCTTCATACAGAGCCTGAAAGACCGGGGCGATCCATGTCGGGGCGTGAACTCCATTCGTGACGGACGTGATCGGAACGGATGAGGCATCCGCGATATCCGGAAACATCTTATGCCACAGGCTGCGCGAGACCTCGCCGTGCTTCGCACTGACGCCATTGGCGGAGCGGCACATGCGGATGGCAAGCGGGGTCATGCCAAAATACTCGGTATCGTCGGCGAGGTTTGCACGGCCGAGAGCAAGGAACTCCTCATTTGTCAGCTTGAGAGCTGCTATGTATTCGCTGCTGAAACATTCAACGAGCTTAGCGGGCTCGAACATGTCGTTGCCCGCAGCGACCGGGGTGTGGGTTGTAAAAACACACTGTTTGCGACCGGCCGTGGCAGCATCCGCGAAATTATGATCGGGAATTGATTCGAGATGCTCCTTGGCCAGTTCGAGTGTCAGAAATGCAGAGTGGCCTTCGTTCAGATGAAATACGGACGGTGAGATGCGAAGTTTCCGGAGCAGACGGACACCGCCGATCCCGAGTACTTTTTCCTGGACGATCCGGGTCTCAGTGTCTCCGCCATACAGGTGGCCTGTGATGAACCGGTCAACATCGCGATTTTCTGGCACATTAGTGTCGAGAAGATAGAGCGAGATCCGTCCAACCCATGCGTGCCAGGCCTGGGCAAAAACCTCCCGGCCGCGAATGTGAACGCAAACCGTCACGCGGTGCCCCGCATGGTCCAAAACGGGCGTGAGAGCCGGGTCGGTGCCAAAGATGTCATGATATCGCTCCTGCTGCCAGCCGTCGTGGCTAATATCCTGGCGAAAATATCCAAACCGATAGAGCAGGCCGATCGCCACGAGCGGAATATCGAGGTCGCTGGCGGATTTGAGATGGTCGCCCGCCAGGATGCCAAGGCCGCCGGAATAATTTGGCAGCGAATTGTGGATGCCGTACTCGGCGCAGAAATACGCTATCGGATGATCGGTCGACGGATCGCCCGCTGTACCATGATCGTGCCGGGCCCCAATGAGATAAGCATCAAATTTTTCTTTAAATCGCTGCAGTCTTTCAACGTACTCCGTGTCTAACGACTTTTGCCACAGACGAAGCTCGCTTACATTTTTAAGGAGGCTCTTGGGGTGCTGTTCGAATCTTTCCCAGACCTCCGGGTCGATCTCTCGGAAAAGGGCTACGCCGTCCGGCTGCCACGACCAGTAGAAATTCGCCGCAATGGCATCAAGTGCCTGCAGATTTTTGGGCAGCCGCCGTCTGATCTCAAAATCGGGTCTGAAGGCCGCTTCAATATGTGGGCTAACTAATTGAAGGATCGAAATATCGGTCGAGGCGTGGGTCATGTATGGCATTGGATATTCAGAAGGTATTCATGAATATAGACAATAACGCGCCGCTCATCAAATGCGGTGCTCGAATGCCTAAATAGCTCGTCGGAGGGTTTCGCTCTTGCTTGCGTGCGGATTGCGCAGCACACGTCAGAACTGCGCGTGCGAGCAAAAAACGTCGGCGTCGGCCGGGGAGAAGAAGACGAGGCGGATCTCGGCGATGGCGCGGTTCGCTTTCAGCCAGTCGGCGACTGCGCGGGAGGCCACCATTGCTGCTTCGGGCTTTGGGTAACCGTAGACGCCCGTCGAGATCGCGGGAAAGGCGATTGTGGCCAGTTTGTGGGCGACGGCAAGGCTCAGGCAATTGACATAGCACGCGGCCAGGAGATCCGCATCGCGGCCATTGTTTTGCCCATAGATGGGGCCCACCGTATGGATAACATGCCTGGCAGGGAGTTCGCCGGCAGACGTAATGACCGCCTCGCCGGTTGGCAGCCCGTCCGGATGCGTTGTCTCGCGAATATGCCGGCACTCCTCCTGGATCTTCGGGCCGCCCTTAAGGTGAATAGCCCCGTCCACACCCGCGCCTCCCATAAGAGATGAGTTCGCCGCATTTACGATCGCGTCTGTAAACTCCTCGGTCAGATCGCCGACCTTGACCCTCACGCGGCCATTTAAAAATGTTGTTATCACACTACTGTTCTATAACGGTCCATCGCGTTCGTCCAAATGGTGACAGGGTAAAACGGGTGACCTTCCCCCGCTCTTTGCGCTGACTTTTCAGATGCTCTCGCCTTCGCTATAATCGACCATTTCGCTGAAGACAACATGAAACTAGATATTATCCCCGTGAAATGGGCGGACGAGGGGGTCGCCATGCTGGACCAACGCCTTTTACCGACGGAAGAAAAATGGCTCATGCTGCGGACGTCTGATGAGGTCGCGGCAGGCATTAAGGACATGGTCGTTCGCGGAGCTCCTGCGATAGGCGTGTCTGCGGCATACGGCATCGCTCTAGGGGCAAAGAACTTTGTCGGGACAGCCGTTGCCGATCTCGAGGATGAGCTTGATTTTGTCAGCGAGACACTAGGCAAAACGCGCCCTACGGCCGTCAATCTGTTCTGGGCCATCGACCGGATGAACCGGACATTCCACAAGGCAAAAGGCGAAGGAAAGTCGGTAAGCGAGATCAAGCAGATATTGCTCGACGACGCGAAGGCGATCCACGACGAAGACATCGAGTCGCAGCGGCTGATCGCGAAATTTGGCGGCGAACTGATCGACGACAACTCCACGGTCCTCACACACTGCAATGCCGGCGCGTTGGCGACCGGCGGCGTTTGGGGCACCGCTCTCGGCGTGATCCGCGGAGCGATCGACCAAGGGAAAACGATCTCAGTGATCGCCGATGAAACGCGGCCCTATCTGCAGGGCGCGCGCCTGACCGCGTGGGAACTGATGCAAGACGACATTCCCGTAACGCTCATAACGGACAGCATGAGTGGCCATATTATGAAAAAAGGCGGCGTTCATGCCGTCGTCGTCGGTTCCGACCGGATCGCAGCGAATGGCGACGTGGCAAATAAGATCGGCACCTATATGGTTGCGGTCCTCGCCAGGCGCCATGGCATTCCGTTCTATGTCGCCGCGCCGCTTTCGACCGTCGATCTTAATTGCCCGACCGGAGACGACATACCAATAGAGGAGCGGGACATCCGCGAGATAACGCATCTAAAAGAAATTCAACTGGCCCCCGACGATACCGCGGTTAGCAACTATGCCTTCGACATAACTCCCAACGACCTCGTAACTGCAATAATCACTGAAAAAGGCATCGCGAGGGCACCGTATACTGAGAGCTTGAAGGCGCAGTTTGATAGTTAGTGGCCCAACAGTATGAGATTCAACGGACTGATCGGCTTGTTGGAAGCCCACGGATTTCGAATCGTGAAAGAGAAAGGATCGATAGGTATTACGCGAAACGCGGGCATGACCGTCTGATCCGTGTCGATTATCACGGCTCAAAAGACGTTCCGACCGGTACGTGCCATGCTATTCTTAGAGCGGCAGGTATAAAGGTGAAATAACATGCTAGACCTGAAATACTCACTCGTCATTGAAGCTACCGAAGAGCCGGATTTCTTCGGCTTTTACTCTCCAGACCTTGAGAGTTTACGGGCGTCGGACATTCTGTTGAGGATTGCTTGTACAAGGCCAAGTGGGGTATAGCCGAGCATGTCGAACTGCTCCTGCAAAATAATCTCACGGTTCCCAACCCAACCGAGTCTCCGACAGTATTGGTTCGTAATGCCGAGCGCGTTCTTGCGGGCGCATAGCCGCGAATCCCGCATTTCCAACCGAAACAGTTTGAGGCCTTAAACTAGACGTCAGCGTTGAGATGAACCTAGCCTCGATCCTTTAATGTCTGAGGCATTCCAGGATGAGTTCTTGAACAGATATATTCTGCGGCCCGGTTTCATGCCGTCAAAAGGGCCTTCCTCTATCGACAGCCCATAACTGCCGCGGCAGAGCGGCTCGCGCCAGTCGTTGCCGTTTCGTAGGTAAGTCTTGATGTTTTCGCTATCGGCGCCCATCTGAAAAACCATCGGCACCGCTTCATCGACGGGGAAGTCGTTAAACCATGCATCACCGGTACACCACGAGGCGAGGGAGGTCATTGTTAGTGGTGTTTCAGGCGGTAGCTGCTGCCGTAGCTCGATCATCAGGCGACGATAGAACGGCCGCTCTGACACAACGGCGTCGAAATCTATCTGGATGGCGCGCACGTCGGGAAGATCGAGGGTTGTCTTTACCAGCCGGGCCGTCCTGGCAACCATCTCGTAGTCGAGCCTCGGGAGCTTAGCCGTCTCACGGCTTGTCTCGAACCGCGTCACGGCGATCAAGTATGCGGTTGGCGGCACCTCGAGCGGTTGGCGGCGTGAGCGCGGAGTCACCCGGTTGCTTTCCAGCAATATTGTCTGGGCCAGAAAGGCCACGCCGAATTCGTTTGGATCGAGGAAACGAAGGTCCTCGGGACGCTCCCACGCCCATAGTATTTTTTGCGGCATCTCACTGCTCAGACGCGGATTGACCTGATTTTTATCAGCGCAGCCAAATGCGGAAAGTGCGATCAAACACATGGAAACACGCAGATTTGCGAATATGGACAGAGCCCGCACCGCAACAGTCTAACAAGGTCTGGACCGCACGCGTTAGCGGGCGTGGACCAGACGTGAAGAAACCAACTCCGGCAACTGGCCGCCACTTACGCAGGCGGTTCTGACTTTGATATACTCTACTCTCTCTGAACAACTATTCATTTTATGATAGAGCGCGAAAAGATCGAGATGGACGTAGTGTTTGTCGGCGCGGGTCCGGCGAACCTGGCGGCGGCTCTTCACCTGAAAAAGAAGGTTGCTGAGCATGACGAACTTGTCGAAAAGGGTCTTCGCCATGGCCGAAAGATCGGTGATCTTGAGATCGCGATAGTCGAAAAAGGCTCGTTCGTTGGCGCTCACATCTTATCAGGGGCTGTAATGGATCCGATCGCGATCCGCGAGCTGATGCCGGACTTTCTCGCACAAGGATGTCCGGTCGACACGGTCGTTACGGAGGACGCGGTCTGGTATCTTACCGAGAAGAAAAGCTATTCGGCACCTATCACACCGCCGCCTTTGAAAAATAAAGGAAAGTACATCGTTAGCCTTAGCAAGATCTGTGAATGGCTCGGCGAAAAATGTGAAGAAGCGGGCATCAATATCTTTCCCGAATTTCCCGCGGCCGAGGTCCTCTACGATCAAAATGATGCGGTAATCGGCGTGCGAACCGGCGACAAAGGTATCGACAAAGACGGACAGCCAAAGGCGAATTTCGAACCCGGCGTTGAGCTCTTGGCCAAGGTTACGGTGCTGGGTGAAGGCTCGCGCGGGTCCTTGGCCAAACAAGTTATGGCTCGGCTCGGCCTGGACCAAGGCAAAGAGCCGCAGGTCTATTCCCTCGGTGTAAAGGAACTCTGGGAGATCCCTGAGGGACGATTTCCGGAGGGCATGGCTGTCCATACCCTGGGTTTTCCGTCGGACACGCGAACCTATGGCGGAGGTTGGATCTACGGGCTAAAAGACAACGGCATCAGCATCGGCTACGTCACGGGGCTCGATTACGAAGACCCGTTGATCGATCCACATGCCGAATTTCAAAAATTCAAGACCCATCCGAAGATCGCCGCGATCCTGGCGGGCGGCAAGATGATCAAGTACGGTGCTAAGTCCATAAACGCTGGCGGGTATTACACCATGCCGCGTTTGTATGCCGACGGTCTGCTGATGGTCGGCGACAGCGCGTCGTTTCTGAACGGTCAGCGTATCAAGGGCATCCACACTGCGATGAAGAGCGGGATGCTGGCGGCCGAGACGATCGTCGGCGCATTTGAGCATGAAGATTTTTCTTCAAAGACGCTCCGGCATTATGACGAAAAGGTAAATCTTAGCTGGATATACGACGAGCTGCACCCGGTCAGAAATTTTCACGGCGCCTTTCAAAAAGGTCGGTGGTCGGGCTTGATCAACACAGGATTGCAGTTCTTGACCAATGGCCTCGCCTGGGGTTTTATGCCAAAGGAGCATCATGTCCCGGGATACGAGCGGATGCAGATGCTGAACGGTAAGAGCGGCGTTGGCAGGGCCGCGCCCGCGGCAGGGGTTCAAGCCGCCGCGCGTACAAAGGGCCTTGGCCCGAATGATCATCTGAGGAATACGGAGAGGTATTCAGATCTGGCGTTCGACAAGCTGCTGACGTTTGACAAGATAACCGACGTTTTCCACGCAGCCGTCGCGCACAACGAGGACCAGCCGTCGCATCTCCATGTGCTTGACACTGAGATATGCGCTACGCGTTGTGCCGAAGAGTACGGTAACCCATGCCAGCGTTTCTGTCCGGCGGCTGTCTATGAGATGGAAGAGAACCCGGCGGCGGGCCGACTCGAGCTAAAGGTCAATT